>CAKUJL010000180.1 GCA_934661715.1 uncultured Oscillospiraceae bacterium
TGAGTTCGTGGGAAACCGACGACATGAACTCCGACTGCGTTTTCTCCGACTGGCCGATCTTGACGGACATGTCGTTGATGGTGTCGGCCAGCTCTCCGATTTCGTCGTCATAGTGCTTCGGGATCTGCACGCCGTAGGAACCCGCGGCGATGCGCTTGGCCGTGGCGGTGATCTCCGTGACGGGCTCGATGATCGAGCGGATGAAAAAGCTGCTGATAAAGAACATCGACGCGATGAAAATAAGCCCTGCCGTCAGGGCGATGAGCCCCACCATCAGAACCTGCCGGTCGACGTTTTTCAGCCCCGTCACGTACCGAAGAACGCCGATGACCTCGCCGTTGGAGTAGATCATCGGGCTCGAGACGGCCAGGATACGCTCGTGCGTGTCGGGGTCGCTGCCCTGAAAATACGAGAGCTTGCGGGAGCTGACGGCCTCCTGAATGTCGGGTGTGGACGGACTTTTGCCCGCGAACTCGCCGTAAGAGGAGGCGACGAGCCTGCCGTCCGCGGTGATGAATTGCAGCTCCAGCTTGTCCTTTTCCTCAAAGGTCTCGGCAAACTGGATGCACGACTGGTAATATTCGTTGTAGCTCTGGCTGATATAGTTGCCGAAAAAGTCGGTCGTGGTCTTCGCCTTCGCCTCCAGCCCCGAGCGCACGTTTGAGTAATAATACGCGCCCAGACACAGCGTCACCGCCGCCACGCACAAAGCCGCCAGCACGACCATGACGCTGACGTTGTTGACCAGCCACCGCCGTTCGAGCCCGGCAAGACGCCGCTTTTTCGGCGCGGCCTGTTTCAGTTTTTCCGTCAGACGCCCCATTTGTATCCGAAACCCCAGACGGTCGTGATGTAGATGGGATTTGCCGTATCGTCTTCGATCTTGATGCGAAGGCGGCGGATGTTCACGTCGACGATTTTGAGCTCGCCGTCATAATCCCGGCCCCAGACGGTCGTTAAAATGTCCTCGCGGGAGAGGGCTCTTCCGGGGTTCTGCATGAAAAGCTTCATGATCGCGTACTCGACCTGCGTGAGCTTGATGCGCTTGCCCTCTTTGTCTAAGGTCCGGTTTCTCGTATTGAGTACGAACGGGCCCTGCGTGAGCTCGACCGAGTCCATCTGCGCGTCGTTTCCGATGCGGCGGTAGAGTGCGTCAATGCGGGCCGTCAGCTCAGCGGGGCTGAAGGGCTTTGTCATATAGTCGTCCGCGCCGGTCATGAGGCCCGTGACCTTGTCCATTTCCTGGCTTCTTGCCGTTAACATAATAATGCCGATCTTCTTATCCGTCGCGCGGATATTGCGGCAGACCTCAAACCCGTCGATGTCGGGCAGCATGATGTCCAGAATCGCGACGCCGACGTCCGGATGCTCCTTGAGCTTTTCCAGCGCCTCCATGCCCGTTCCGGCCTCGATGACCTCGTAGCCCGCGCGGTTGAGATTGATGACAACAAAGCTGCGAATACTGACCTCATCTTCAAGAATCAACACTTTTTTCATAGAACCGCTCACTTTCCTTCTGTCTCACCGGAATTCCAGTCGACATGTATGATATGGAACATCTGACGAAGGCTCTCCTGCGTCAGATCCTTGACCTGCCCGGCCGTGCCGAAGCTGGCGGCATAGACGGTGTCGCGCTGCTCCAACAGCACGAACCTGCCGTCCAGCGCCGCGTTTTCGGCGCGATGCTCGCCCGTAAAGGCGTAAATGGTGAAGATCGGCTTTGACGGCGCCGAGCCGTTCCAGCTGGAAAAGACGAGTCCGCCTCTCGCACCCTCCACGGTGGGAGCGGCGCTTATCGTGATGCGCTCGTCCCAGCTCTCGGGAATTTCCACATACCAGCCGCCGGAGAAGCGGTGATACGTGCGCATGGCGATGCGCTTTGTGCCGTCGGGGTCTAAATTGTACCAGCGGATGAGAGAATACGTCTCCCCTGCCGCGTCCGCCGCCGGAAGCGCAACAAGCTCCGGAATTTCCACAAGGCCGTCGCCGTTAATGTCGCACGCGCAGGCAAAGGGATTTCGCACCGTCTGCTGCGAAGGCTCGCCTGCTGTCAGGCTCTGAAAAGAGCCGCCGCGGAAGATGAAAACGTCCGTCGTCAGAGAATCGCCGTCCAGCTCTCCTGTTACGAAGACCGCCGGAAGATTGTAGGCGACAAGGCCCGTCGTCATGCGCTTGATCTTCGTGACGCCGGACAAGAGCCTGACCTCGCTGCCGCGCTCCATCGCGCCGTCTTTGTACCGGTAGAGCTCTGCCGCGCCGGGGTGGCTGTCGGCATCCAGCCGGAGGACGAAGAGGTCTTCTTTCGTGTTGTTATCGAGGTCGCACAGCGTAAACTGGCTGTAATTTGCCGTCATGAGCTCCAGAACCTCGCCGTTTTCAAACCGGTAGGCGCTCACCGACTGCAAGACCTGATCGCTCAGCTGCCGGCCGATAATGAGCTCTAACCCAGCCTCGCCGTCCAAGTCCGCGTACTCGGCTCTTGCAAAGGCCGCGCCGTTTCCCTCGATGACCGCGACGTTCTGATACGCGCCGTCGAGTTTGTCGAAAATATAGGCCTTCAGGGGCTTTTCGCCGCTCGTTTTCGCGAAGACGACGGCCTCTTCCTCTCCGTCGCCGTCCAGATCGTTCAGCTGCACGGACTGCTGGTTGCTGCCGGAGATGGGCGCGGAATACTCGCAGCCCGCTTCGCCCATGACCTCGTCGATGGCCTTCTGCAAATTGTCATATTCGTCCGAATGCCGCGGCAGCGTGTACAGCTCGTCCACGGTCTTTGCAAAGCAGCCGGAGAGCAGCAGACACGTCAGCAGCAAAAACGCCGCCAGCGCGATGATTTTTCGCTTCAATGCCCTGCTCTCCCTTCCTTTTTTGCGGAACCGCTGATTCAATCAGAGTCCCCCTTATAAATGCTAAATTGTATTGTATCACAAATTGTTACGGATGTGTAGCGCTTTTGTAAAAAACTCCTCATTTGAGCACGACATTTTTTTCGCCGAGAAGCATGCGCAGTTCTTGAAGCATGATCTCCTCCGGCTGGCAGCGGCCTCCCATGCGAACGCCGGTGTCGGCGTAGTACACGACGGTCTTCGTCCGGCCGGGGAACATGTTGAGAATGGGGACGATCTTTTCGCTCCCCGCCTGTCCGGTGTGCGCGATTTTGAGATACAGCGTTTTATTGGCCAGAGACTCCGCCGTTTCGCGCTGTGTTTCGCCCTTCGCGTCGTAATCGCCGAGCGGCCAGACGCGGTTTACCACCATCTGCGGGTCTTTGTCGTCGCGCACGGAAATGCGCCCGGAAATGACGACCGCCGAGGTCTCGAACAGCAGCGAGCCGAACTGCCCCAAAGCGTTCGAAAACGTCAGAAGCTCCATCGAGCCCGTGTCGTCCTCCAGCGTCACATAGGCCATCATCGACTGGTTTTTCGTCGTCTTCATCTTGACGTTCTGGACGATGCCGGCAACGGACACGACCTGCTCGTCGGAAAATTCGTCCGTGTGCTCGGAAAAGCTCTCGAGGATCGCGCCGATGCTCACGACGTTTGCGCCCTTGAGCCGTTCGCGGTAGGCGTCCATCGGGTGGCCGGAGAGGTAAAGACCCGTCGTTTCGCGCTCCATTTTCATTTTTTCGTCCGCGGCCAGCTCCGGAAGGTCCGGAACGTGCACCTCGGGAACGGCCGCGTCCTCGTCGCTTCCGCTGATGTCAAAAAGACCGATCTGCCCGTCGACATTTTTGCGCTTTCCGGCGGCGACGGTATCTAAGAC
>CAKUJL010000181.1 GCA_934661715.1 uncultured Oscillospiraceae bacterium
CCGTGCCTGTCAAATCCTTTTTTCCGCGGTTCTTGACAAATTCGTCGATTTGGCTTACACTATACTTGTAATATAAGTTTAGGTGGTTATCATGAACAAATATGTAGAAATAGCAGAACAGTTGAAACAGAAGATTGTGGACGGCGAATTTGCGCCCGGACAGAAGCTCCCCTCCGAGGCAGAGCTCTGCCGCATTTTTGAGGCCAGCCGTCTTTCGGTGCGCAGTGCGCTGGGCAGGCTCTCGGCGCAGGGACTGGTGCAGACCTATCAGGGCAGGGGCTCGTTCGTCTGCGAAACGCCGCAGAAGCCCGCCGGGGCCCAGCTGTTCGGCGCAAGCTATATCAGCCGGACCGATTTTTTTGAGCTCCGGCGCATTCTCGAGACCGAGATCGCGGGGCTTGCCGCCCAGAGAGCCGGACGCGAGACCATCACGCGCCTACGGGAGCTGTCGTTCCAGATGCAGCGGGCCGAAACGCAGGCGGAAATGGCCGAGGCCGACGAGCAGTTTCACCTGCTTTTGGCGCAGTCCGCGAAAAACGACGCGATCACCGGCGTTTTTCAGATGCTCCGGCCCTATTTCCACACGATGATGGAGCAGAATGTCGCCGTGCTCGGCTCTGACGGCTGCACCGCGCATCTGAAGATCGTCGCGGCCATCGAGTCGCGCAATTCAGAGCTTGCCCGGCAGCAGATGTATGCGCATCTGAACCGGACGATGGAGAAAACCAGCATGCTCAACTACGCGGCCGATCTGGAAAAGACGCCCTTCGCAGAAAAGACGGCGGCGAATAATTCCAAAGCGCAGCAAAAACCGGCAATGCCTCTTTTGTGAAGCACTGCCGGTTCTTTTATGCGTTTTTGCCGTTGAGATAGCGGATGTTCTGCTTTTGCAGGAGCGCAAAGCGCACGAGGCCGCTTGCTTCCAGATCTTCCGCGAAGAGCGAGACCGCCGTGATCTGCCGGTTTTCGTAGGTCGTGTAATAATAAACGCCCGTGTCCGCATTGCAGCAGCTGGAGTACAGCGTGATCTCATATTTCCCGTTTTCCAGTTCGCAGCAGCCGCGCGTCTGCTCTACGGCGGTGAGGATGTGGAAAAACTGGCTGACAGAGGCTTCTTCCGTATCGCCGGATTTCGCGTTGAGCCGCGTAAAGGCCGCGCGGATGAAGCGAGACTGCGACGACAGATCGCCCGGAAGGCCGATGGCTCCCATGCCGCGCGAGTATTCCTTCAGGGAAAGTTCGCTCGAAAACCGGTTGACCGGCGGCCGCGGCGAGAGCTGCACGTAGTTGTTCAGCGCGAACAGCTGCATCGGAAACGGCGGGTTGTTGGTCAGAATGCCCACGGGATTTTCGTACACGTGAAGGCCGTCTGCGGTGCTTTCCAGTACGATCGCGCCCGTCTTGTCGGCGATCAGCCAGTGCAGCTGCGCCGTGGGGAGCTTCGCGGAAAACGGCGTTCCGACGAGGTTCATTCCCGCAATGGCGCGTCTGGCCTCGCGAAGATCGCGGCACGAGCCGAGCAGCCACGGAAGAAACTCAAACTGCGCCACGTTCGTCTTTTCGCCGGAAAGCTCCGCATACGCCGCGTTTCCGACAAAATTGAGCCCCGCGGCGCAGAGCCCCGTCTCGTTGACAGCGTCGTAGAAAAGCGGATAGCCGCCTTCTACGTGCGCCATGCCGATCATGGCAAGGTGCCGTTTCGCCTCCGGCAGGTGCCGGAAGGGAAGCGGAAAATTCCGCGGAACGATGCAGACCTCCTCGCCGTAGGGAAATTCATAGTCGAGGTTCCGCCCGAAATAAAAGTATTTTGTCTGATACGTCGCGGCTGTGCACATACTGGCGCCTCCTGTGTTTTTCTTCCCATAGGATAGCACAAAAGCTTGCGCGGCATCCACCAGGGAAGTGTTAATTTTTTCGTGGTGGCCGGAGGTGTTTTTGCCGTCCGCGGCGGCAAGCGCCGTGTTTTTTCTGGTGAAGACCACCAGTCTGTCCTTTTTCTCGACCCCAGCCCTGCATCCCATATCCGTAAGGCAGCAAAGCTGCCAACGGCTATCGGAATTCTTCTTAGCTGCGCAAAGAAGAATGGTGTCGAAAAAGAACCAGCTGGCAGGTTTCTGCCAGAAGAAAAAAGCGGCCGCCCGCTGGTTCCCAGTCAGCAGGCGTCCGTCTTTATGGCAGGCTCACGCGGGGGATGCATGAGTAGTCTTGACTGCCGTTGGGGGTGTATTCTTCCAGCTGTCAACGCACCCGGACAGCGGGCCTTTTCGTGCTGCTCCGCGCGAAAATTCTTCGCCGCCGGTCACATTGCCAGTTGGAAGAATACACCCAAGAGGAAAACATCTATTGCAATTGCGGCCTCTCCCAAAAAAGCTGCAAATACAAACAAAAAATCCGTACAGCCGATATCATCGACCGCACGGATATTCTCCCCCGCATGGAGAAGAAATACACGTTCGGCCCCGGTTACGGCGCGGGCCCGGAACAGCGCTCGGCAGATCTGACTAAGCTCAAAAAGCATCACAGTGACCGACTCGCGGGGCTTCTCACCCCATTCCGCCTGCGAATAAATTCACACGCGCTGTCCTTCTATTTCGTTGGCTTTATTTTATCACAAAGAGACCGGGAACGCAACTGCTTTTTTATTTTTTTCGGCAGGCGTCTATCACGGCCTCGCGCAGGTTTTTCAGCTCCGGGCTCTCAAGATCGCGCGGATACGGCAGGTGCGACAGATCGAAAGTCTGCGTGCTTCCCAGCTCGTGCATGACCGTGATCGACTGGCCGAGCAGCAGCGCTTCGTCCAGCTGGTGCGTGACAAGGATGATCGTGCGCGGCAGCTTTTCCTGCAATTGCAGGACCTGCTTCTGAAGCTCTGCGCGTGTGAGAAAGTCCAGCGACGCGAACGGCTCGTCCATCAAAAGAACCTCCGCCTGACTGGCGAGGACTCTGGCCAGACCCAGCCGCTGCTTCATGCCGGTCGAAAGCTCGACGGGCGAAAGATCGGCGTAGTCCTCAAGCCCCACGAGGCGGACATATTCGATCGCGTGCGCATAGCGCTCCTCCGGCGTTTTGCCGACGCCCGAGGCCATCGCCACGTTCTGCCGCACGTTCGTCCACGTGATGACGTAGGGCTCAGGGCTCAGAAGCGCCGTGTGCCAGCCCGCGGGCATGGAAATTTCGCCTGCGTCCGGCGTTTCCTTTCCGGCCAGCATCTTCAGAAGCGTACTTTTGCCGCAGCCGCTCCGGCCGACGAGCACAGAGAGCTTTCCCGCCGGGAACGTTACATTGACGTTCTCGAGCACCTTGCGCGTCCGGCTCGGGCGCTTGGCGTTTCCGATGACAAGATCGGTCGATAACGTGGTGTAGCTCTTGTCTACGCGGCTGATGCGGATTTCTTCCATGATGCTTCTCCCCTGCCCTGTTTTCTTCTGTCATTATACAAAATACACGTCAAAAGTCTACCCCGAAGCGAAAAAGAGCGCGCTGCGATATGCAGCGCGCTCCGGATTTATGAAAAGCACAGATCTTAGAAGAGATTTTTCTCCGTTTCCTTGTCGAAGAAGTGCATAAGATCGGGACGGAAGGAATACTTGACCGCTTTGTGGCCGCCGTGGACGGAGTCGATGTCGATATCCGTGGTCGGAACAACGATGACGACGTCCTTGCCGGCGGAGTTGACATGCAGGTGCAGTTCTGAGCCCATGAGCTCCGACA
>CAKUJL010000182.1 GCA_934661715.1 uncultured Oscillospiraceae bacterium
GGGTCAGAGGACTCGCGCGCCTTTGTCAGATATTCGTCCACCAGCGCGTTGGAGTAGCCGGAGTAGTTGGCGCCCTTGTCGGTGCCGAAGACCTTGTAGGTGTGATCGTCTGCGTCAAAGGGGCTGCCCCAGCCGATCAGGCACGCCTGCTGTCCGCCCCAGTCCATCTTGGCCGGGATGTCCACGGTGCAGTGGATGCCAACGTCGCGAAGCTGCTGCGCCGCGGCCTGCGCGATGTCGATGCGGTCCTGTTCGCCGGCCATGACGCTGATGACAAAGCCGATCTCTTCGCCGTTTCGCTCGTAATAGCCGTTTTCGCCCATCACGCAGCCGATGGATTCGAGGACGGAACGCGCCTTTTCAGGGTTATAGTCGTAGTGCTCGACATTTTCGTTGTTGTAAATATTGCGCTGCAAGGGGCCGTAGGCCGGCATGCCCTGCCCCAGAAGCACAGCGTCGACGATGGCCTGCCGGTCGATGGCGTAGCAGACGGCGGGGATGATGTCCCTGTTTTCCGTCCAGTAGTCGTTCCAGAAGTTGAAGAGAATGCCGCGGTAGTCGCTGGTCTTCATGTCGTAGCAGGCAAAGCCGTCCTTGCCCTGGAACTGCTGGGCGTTCTTGGGGTCGAGCAGCGCAAGGTCCAGCTCGCCGGACTCCAGCTGCACGGCCTGCGCGTTGTCGTCGGGGACGATCTTGAAGATGATCTCGTCGATGTTCGCCGGGCCCTTGAAGTAGCTTTCGTTCTTTTCCAGCACGATCGACTGGCCGACGTCCCAGCTTGCCAGCTTATACGGGCCGGTGCCGACGGGGCTGCGGAAAAAGTCGGAGGTCTGGAAGTCCTCGCCCTCGAGCAGGTGCTGCGGCAAAATCGCCATCGTCATATAATCGAGGAACGCCGCGTTCGGCGCGGAAAGGCGGAAGGAAACGGTCAGATTGTCGACAACGGTGATCTCTTCGACGTCTTCGTAGTTCGGCGCGTTTTCAGAGCCGTTTTCGGGGTTCATGATCGCTTCGATCGTGAACTTCACGTCGTTTGCCGTGAAGGCTTCCCCGTCGTGCCAGGTGACGTTTTCGTTCAGGTGGAAGGTGTAGGTGTTGGTCTCTTCGTCAAGCTCCCAGCTTTTGGCAAGTCCGGGGACGATCTGGTTTTCGCCGTCGTGCGCGGTTAGACCGTCGAAGAGCAAAATGTTGATCTCGCCGTGCTCGTCCATCGCGGGATTGATGCGCGTATAATCGCCCGAGCCGTAGACGAGCGTCGTTCCATCCACATTCTTTGCCGGTTCAGCGGCATCGGTGGGCGCTTTGGAACACGCCGCGAGGCTCAGCAGCATCGTGAGCGCCAGTATCGCAGAAAGAATCTTTTTCATGCAGGTTCTCCTTATCGCGTCAAAAATCCGGCAGGACGTCACTGCCTGTTTGTATAGTACCAGACGAAACGAACAATTTTAAGCTCCCCTGGGGGATATTTTTTGCATTTTCGCAGAAATTTTCAAAAAAATTCCGCCCGGCACACCGTTTGCGGCATACCGGACGGGAATTTACAGCGATATCAGAGCTTGAGTCCTTCGATCCAGCGCTTGAGATCGGCCTCGGAAGAAGACGCGCGGAGCACCTTGCCCTCGAGCACCTTCGCGCCGGGGCAGCTGGGCTCGAGAATTTTCGCGGTCTTGCCCATCGAGCTTCCGCCGGAGGTTCCGAACGGGACGACGGTCTTGCCGCTTAAATCGCAGCTTTCAAGGAAGGTCTCGATGATGTGCGGCGCTTCGTACCACCAGATGGGAAAGCCCACGAAAATGGTAGCATACGGCGTGCAGTCGGCCAGCTTCTCGGCCATCTCGGGCCGGGAGGACTTGTCCTGCATCTCGATGGTCGAGCGGCTCTTTTTGTCCATCCAGTCGAGGTCTTTGGACGTGTAGGGCGTGACGGGCTTGATCTCAAAAAGATCGGCGTTTGCAGCCGCGGCCAGCGTTTTGGCAAGCTTCGCCGTGACGCCGCTGGCGGAAAAATACGCAACAAGTGTTTTTGCCATGATAATACCCTCCTGTATCAGAGCTTCGAATAGACGTCGTCCGAGACGGGCTCGCACCATTCGTTGGACGTTTCGGTTCCCGGCACCTCGACGGCCAGATGCGAGAACCAGCTGTCGGGCGCCGCGCCGTGCCAGTGCTTGACCTCCGGCGGAATGTTCACCACGTCGCCGGGAACGAGCACCTGCGCGGGTTTGCCCTCCTCCTGATAATAGCCTCTGCCCGCAACGCAGACAAGGATCTGTCCGCCGCCGGTTTTGGCGTGATGGATGTGCCAGTTGTTGCGGCAGCCGGGCTCAAAGGTGACGTTATAGATGCCGACCTGCTGTGTGGAGACCGGCGCAAGATAGCTCTGGCCGATGAAGAATTTCGCGTAGGCGTCGTTGGGGCTTCCGATGGGGAAGACCATGGAGGCCTCGTGCGCAGCCCTTGCGCTATCCGGCGTTTCGTCCTCCGCCCAGACCTCCTTTGCCATGTTGAACGCGGCCCATGCCTTCGGCCAGCCGGCATAAAACGCGGCGTGCGTCAGAATTTCGGCAATTTCCGTCTTCGTGACGCCGTTTTTCTTCGCGCTCATCAGATGATACTGAAAAGACGAGTCGACCAGCCCCTGCGCCATCAGGCACGTGACGGTGACGATGCTGCGATCGCGCAGGCTGAGTTTCTCCTCGCGGCTCCAGACCTCGCCGAAGAGCACGTCGTCGTTGAGCGCGGCAAATTTCGGCGCAAAGCCGCCCAGCCGTTCGCGGCCCGCCGTTTGTTTGACTGCCATGGAATCTGCCTCCTGTCGTTTTTGTTTCCTATAGTATAGCCCGGAACATCCCATTCGTCAAATGCCTGTTTTGGGGCGGCAGATATAGAGTTTAAGCATTTTTGCGGCCGCTTCGCTTATAAATACTTCCCCGCTTCTTTTTCTAATTCCTGCCAGGTTGGATGCTTTGCGCCGGTCTCGTCATAGAACTGCTTGAGGTCGCGGTTCAGGGCCGCCATTTCGCCGGTGGCGTTCATCGCGTGGTCGGACACGCAGATCTTGCCGAGCGAGGTTGCGCACAGGAGCTTAAAAAAGCGCAGGCAGGTTTTGCGGTAGGCGGCGCTCTCAAAATCGGCGTCCGATCTCGGCAGAATTTCATGTCCGGCATTTTTGATCGCGCGGTAGCCCTCGATATTGGCGTCAATGAGGCGGCTCAAATAGGCGGTATCGCCCTTGCACTTTTTGAGGTCGCCGTCCGTTTTGTAGCACGCGAAGGCCGCGGGCAGCACAAACGCTGCGTGGCAGAGCAAGAAGTCTTCCATATTGGACTCATATACGACCTTGTACTTCGTTCCGGCGAAAATTTCGTGGATCAGCGCTTCGTTGGATGGCCTTTCCCGGATCTGGCCGATGGTGATCTTTTTGAGGTCGACGGAGCAGACCCGGTCCTTTTCGCGGTGTCCTGCCGAGGAAGCGAAGGCGAAGAGCACGTTCTTCTCCCCAAGCGATTCGGTCAGTGCCCTTGCCCGCACGTTGTTGCCGACAAAAACGATGTTCTTTGCCGCGCTTTTCCGCAGAGTATCGAGAACGGAATCTAGGGTGTATCTGAAAACTCCCAACGCACCCGGACAGCGGGTCTTTTCACGCTGCGCCGCGCCATCTTTCCTTGAAATACGTCAGTATTCCTGCGGAAAAATGTCTTGCTC
>CAKUJL010000183.1 GCA_934661715.1 uncultured Oscillospiraceae bacterium
CGCGGTAGAGGGCGCCGTTTGTCAGCTGTTCCTCATCTCTGCCATCAGCCTAGATGCGTCCGTCATTCACCACGTCGAGATTGTCTGCGTCCGTGATGGTGGAGAGCCTGTGGGCAATCACGATAACTGTTTTGTTTTTCACCAGTTTCGCTACCGCTTGTTGGATGATCGCCTCATTTTCCGGGTCTATATAAGCAGTAGCCTCATCGAGAATGATGATCGGCGCGTCCTTAAGCATGGCGCGCGCTATGGCAATGCGCTGCCGCTCACCGCCCGAAAGATGCGCGCCGCCTCCGCCGACGATCGTATCGAATCCTTTTTCAAGCTCGCCGATAAAGCTGTCGCAGCCGGCGTTGTGCGCCGCCGTCTCGACTTCGGCGTCAGTTGCGTCTCTGCGTCCCATGCGGATGTTTTCGCGGACGGTATCGTCGAACAGATAGTTGTCCTGCGAGACAAACGCCACCTGCTTATAAAGCTCTTCCAAAGGAATATCTTTCAAATCGTGCCCGCCCATCGTAATGCTGCCGCCTTTCACATCCCAGAAGCCCGCAACAAGCTTTGCGATCGTTGACTTTCCCGAGCCCGACGGACCCACAAGCGCCGTCATACTATTCTGTGGAACCGAGAGTGTGACTCCGTGCAGAATTTCTTTATCGTCATGGTAGCCGAAAGAAACGCCTTTGACTTCAATATCGTGATTTTTGAAAGAAACACTTTTTGTGCCGTGCTCCTGTTCCTCGGCTTTCAGAATTTCATCCACCTGCGAAACTGTCGTGCCGACCTGTGCCAGCGTATCGACAAAGTTGAATGCGGCTACGATGGGAGCCGCCATGCCGAGCGCAAGAATGATCACCGTAACAAATGTCTCAACCGTAAGCGTACCGTGCGTATAGAAAAGCCATCCGAAAGGCAATATCGTCAGCATCTGTGCGGGAAAAAATGCGTATGCCATCGACATACCGAGCTGACTGCGGCGCATCCAGTCGTAGTAATACTGCGCATTGGCGCGCACCTTGTCGGTGAGTTTTGTATATGATGTTTTGCCTTGATTGAACGCTTTGATAACCTCGATACCGTTTATGTACTCGATCATGGCGCCGCTCATTTCACCCGTCGCCTTGACAGCGTCCTCATAGTCCTTGGAGTAGCCGCCCATGACCGTCATCATAAAAACGAACGCAATCGGAAATACCGCAAGCGACAGGAGCGCGAGCCGCCAGTCAAGAATGAACAGATAAACAACCGTCAGCAACGGTGTGACGATATTTGCCGTCATCTCGGGGAAGAGGTGAGCAAGCGTTGTTTCCATACCGTCAACCTGATCGACGATCGTTTCCCTGAGTTTGCCGCTTGATGTGTCCATCACCGTTCCGAGAGGAAGTCGCGGCAGCTTCGCAAGAAGCTTCTGACGGATAGTCTTGAGAATGTTGAATGTTGCCTTGTGGGAAATACCCAGTGCGCCGTTGTAAAGTACCGTGCGGATAAGATAGCCGACGAGTGCGCCCAAAAGCCACGGCAGATACGCTGTGAATGTGCTCTCCCCGCAAGCAGCAACATGATGATTTTTGCCGCGGCGAAATACGGAACCATGCCGCAGGCAACGCCGATTACGGCAAGAACAACCGCCGTGATGAGCTTGCCGTGTTCTTTTTTACCAAGCTCCCAGATCCGCCCTACCGGGCTTTGTTCTTTCATAAATCATTACCTCCCGCAGGTTAGCTTCAACTAACCGTTTTGTTTATTGAAAGGCCGTCATTTGAGACAGCCTGTTTGTACTTTAATGCGCGGCATTGCCGAAAATTTCAAGAAATCCTGTGCGGTGATAGCGGCTGAGAAGCTCAATATATTCCGACGCTTCCTCGCGGCTCATACCGTGGCGGATGATCTCGAATATACTTTCAAACCGCGATGTCGTCACGATGTGCAGTAGCTTCTGCGTCACCGCATCACCGAATTTATCGGGGTAGCCGACAGCCTCCATATACTTGTATGTGTATTCAACTTCAATACGCACAAGTTCGTCAACAAAATTATGAAACCTCGTGCCGTAGGATGAATCAAGAAGCAGTCGGAACTCGTCAAGGCGTTCATACATATAATCGATCAGCTCAGACGTACCTCCGTCGGCGTATTTCGGCATTTGCTCTGCCTGCTCTCCAGGCGACATCCGGTGAAACCTTTCCTGAATGCGGATAAACCGTTCGGTCATCTCGCTGAGCACAGGCTCAACGATAGCGGAAAACAAGCCTTCCTTGTCGCCGAAACGGACATAGATGGAATTAGTGCTCGTATCTGCTTCGGCTGCAATGGTTCGCAGTGATGCGTCAACATAGCCTTTATCGAGAAACTCCCGCTTCGCGGCGGTAATGATACGCTCTGCCACGCCTTCGATCTGCTTTGCCATACGCTCACCTCTTTCATATTCAAAACAGTGTTTCATAACGGTGTTATTATAAACCTGCATTTCCGATTTGTCAATAGAAACTGCGCATTTTATGATAAAAAACGCCTGTTTTTTACGGACAGGCGTTTTTTAGTTAACGATAACTATTATCGAAATTACTCTCTTTTTCAGCTTAGCGTCTTTCCATAAGGCTCGTACATACTCCATGCTCTTGTCAAATCAGTGTACAAATATCATCATGATTCCCGACAGCGCCGAAGATATGACCGCCATTCCGAGTGTGCCGAAAATCCACTTTTTGCATTTATCTTTCGCTGTGATGTAGGGCGTCATGTCTTCCGTGCCCGGAATCGTCCACGCTTTCGTGCGCCCGACCCAAAATCCGTCGACAGAATCAGTTCTTTCATTTCAAGTACCTCCCGCACTCCGATTCAAGCTCCCGCCATACCGGATATTCGGCACCGTTTTCATCAAAGAAGCTCTTCAAATCCCGATTGAGTGCGCTCATCTCATCGACCGCGTTCATAGCATGATCGGAAGCGCAGATCTTTCCGAGTCCGGTAGCACACATGAGCTTGAAGAAACGCAGGCAGGTCTTTCGGTACGCGGCGCTCTCAAAATCCGCGTCCGCTTTCGGCAAAATCGCGTGTCCGGCATTCTTTATAGCGCGGTATCCCTCAATGTTGGCGTCGATCATCCTGTTAAGGTACGCCGTGTTTCTTTTGAGCTTTTTCAGGTCGCCGTCCGTTTTGTAGCAGGCAAATGCAACCGGTATCACGAAAGCGGCATGACAAAGGAGGTAATCTTCCATATTAGGCTCATAGGTCACTTTGTATTTGGAGCCGTCAAATATCTTTCCTATCAGCCTCTCGTTTGACGGCGCGTCCGACACCTGATCGATTGTGATCTTTTTAAGATCAATCGACGCCACACATGCGCTTTCTCTGTGTCCTGCGGCACTCGTAAAGGCAAACATCACATTTTTCTGCGGGAGCGAGACGGCACACGCCGTTGCACGCACATTGTTTCCGACAAAGATGATATTTTTTGTTATGTTTTCACGCAGTACCTCCGTGATCGAGTCGATCTGCGTATAGCGCATGACAACAAAAATCACGTCGTATGCGTCGTCAGGAGCAAGCTCTGTCAACACCGGAATAATGTTTGACGAAACACGAGGCGAAAATTTGTCCTTGATCCGCAGTCCGTTCTTTCGTATTTCTTCCGCCCACTTACCTCGTGCGAGCAGCGTTACCTCCTTGCCCGCGCGAAGCATATTTCTTGCAAGA
>CAKUJL010000184.1 GCA_934661715.1 uncultured Oscillospiraceae bacterium
GCTCCTCTTCGACCTTGATCTGCGTCGCGATGCCCGCGTGGTCCGTGCCGGGCAGCCAGAGCGCGCTGTAGCCCTGCATGCGCTTATAGCGGGTCAGGATATCCTGAAGCGTCGAGTCCAGCGCATGGCCCATGTGGAGCTGGCCCGTGACGTTGGGGGGCGGCATGACGATCGAGTAGGGCTTTTTGTCGGGGTCGGGGGTCGCCTTGAAGCAGTCGTTTTCCATCCACATGTCGTAGATGGCGCTTTCGACCAGCTTCGGCTCATATTGCTTGGGCAGTTCTTTCATTGGTTTTCTCCTATCTATTTGCACTTATTTCATTTCAAAAAAATCGCCCCGAGCCGTATGACTCAGGGCGAAAGTTTCTTCCGTGGTACCACCTGCATTCCCACAAACGTGGGCGCTCGATCTCTGTAACGGGAGCACCCGGCGAAGCTTACTTGGTTTCAGCTTCACAGCTCAAAGGCGACCTCGAACACATCCTGCGCGAAAGCTTTCACCGGCCGCTTTCTCTCTGGGGCGCAAAAAATGCGTTCTTTTTCCTTATCTCAGCTTTTTGCGAAATTTCATTCATGATACCGGAAAACCGGTGATTTGTCAAGTCAGACGTCCTCAATAATGGGCGAGGGCTTTGCCGCCTGCGGGTTGACGAGCGTGCGGAACTTCGAGCGCGACTCACGGATCTCGGACAGGGACTGGGAGATCGCGTCTTCGGTGCGCTTCATGGCGTCGTCGACATAGTCGTTCGTGACCTGCCGCAGCTCCTTGATCTTCTGCTGCGCGGCCTTCATCATCTCGGCTGCCTGCTGCTCGGCCTGCTTGACGACCTCTTCGCGGGAGATCATCTGCTTGGCCCGCTGCTCGGCCTGCTTGAGGATGTTTTCCGCCTCGCGCTTGGCATTGGTGATGACCTCGTTGCGCGATTCCACGATGGTCTTGGCCTGCTTCAGCTCGCCGGGGAGCTGATTGCTGATCTCGTCGAGAAGGTCGAGCACCTTGTCGCGCTCGATGACGCACTTCTCCGCGCCCAGCGGCAGGCTCCACGCGTCCTGCACCATTTCGTACAATGTGGTGATGGTCTCTTCAATACCGTTCGCCATGTTATTGTCCTCCTTTGTTCTGCCCGGTCATGCGGGCGGTCACGTCGGTGATGATCTCGTCGGGCACAAAGCCGTGCAGATCCGCGCCGTAGTGCGCCATTTCCTTGACGATGCTCGATGACAGGTACATAAACTGGTGCTCTGTCGTGAGGAACATCGTATCCAGACCGGGATTGAGCTTGTGGTTGATCAGCGCCATCTGAAACTCGTGCTCGAAATCCGAAAGCGCCCGCAGACCCTTGATGACGACGCCGCAGTTCTGCTCTTTGGCGAACTCGGCCAGCAGCTGGTTTGACTGCATGACCGTCACGTTCGGGATGTGCTTTGTGACGCAGCGGATGAGCTGGACTCTTTCATCGGACGAAAAGACCGGGTGCTTTTCGGCGTTGATCATCACGCACACGATCAGCTCGTCGAAATTTTTGGCCGCACGCTCGATGATGTTCAGATGGCCGTTTGTGACGGGGTCAAAGCTTCCGGGGTAGATGGCTCTTCTCATAAATCCTCCTGCGGCTTGTCCTTCCGGTAGATGGTCACCGCCGCCTTGCCGTACCGGTAATCGCGGTACCGCACAAGACCGGGGATCTGCGCCGGGAGCTCCTTCCCAAACGGTCTTTCGGTGATTATTATACCACTATCTGAAAGAATGTCAATTTGTGATATGGTTTTCAGGCTGTTTTCGAGGAAAACTTCTGCGTAAGGCGGGTCAAGAAAGACCAGATCGAACGTTTCGCGGCAGCTTTTCAGGTAAGACAGGTAGTCCGAGCGCACAACGTTGGAAGCTTCTTCCAGCCGCGTCTTTGCCAAATTCTCGCGCACGACCCTGCACGCGTCTTCGCGCATGTCGACAAACACGGAAAATTTTGCGCCGCGGCTCAGCGCTTCGATGCCCATCTGGCCCGAGCCCGCAAACAGGTCCAGCACGCGCCGGCCTTCGACCTCAAACTGGATGGCCGAGAAAATGCCCTCCTTGACCTGATCCATCGTGGGCCGCGTGTCCATGCCTTTGGGCGCTTTGAGCGCCATGCCTCTGGCCGTTCCGGTGATGACTCTCATGGCTCTTCCTCCTGACCTGCGTGATAATAGTCGTAAACCGCCTGACCCGCCGCTTTTCCGATCGCGTCCTCCAGCGCCGTCAGGCTTGCGTCCTCGATGGCCTTGAGCGACTTGAAGGTCTTGAGCAGCGTCTCGCGCCGCTTTGGCCCAACGCCGGGGATCTCCTCGAGCTTCGAGCCCCGGACGCGGCGGCTTCGGAGCGTGTGGTGATAGGTGATCGCGAAGCGGTGCGTCTCTTCCTGGATCGTTCCGATGAGGGCGAAGACCGCGGGCGTCGCGGAGATGGAAATTTCGTGTCCCTGCGGGGTAACGAGCGCTCTTGTCCGGTGGCGGTTGTCCTTGACCATGCCGAAGGTCGGGATCGAAAGACCCATTTCGTTCAGCACCTGTAAGACCGCGTTCGCGTGCTCCACGCCGCCGTCGATTAAAAGTGCGTCGGGCCGTGCGTCAAAGCCCGCGTCGCTGTTTACATAATGTGTCAGCCTCCGGCGCAGCACCTGCTGCATGGACGCGTAGTCGTTCTGATCCGTAAGGCCTTCGATTTTGAAGCGCTTGTAGTCCTGCTTGCTCGGCCTTCCGTCGACAAAAACGACCATCGACGCGACAATATCGGTTCCCGCGATGTTCGAAATATCGTAGGACTCGAGCCGGTGCAAGGCTTCCAGTCCCAGCATGTTCTGAAGCAGCCCCAGCGTTCCCATCGCGCGTTCGGCTTTGGAGGTGACGCGCTCGGCTTCTTCCCGCGCGTTTTTCTGCGCCAGATCGACGAGGCGGACATTGTCCCCTCTTTGCGGCGTGCGGATGTGGACGCGCTTTTGCAGGTTCTGATACAAAAGCTCTTCAAAAAGCGCCGCGTCCTCCATCGGCTTCGGCAGCAGAATCACCTTCGGCGCCGCGCCTCTGGCCAGATAATACTGCTTGACGAGCGCCTCCACCGCCTCTTCCTCGTCGTCCGCGGGCTGGAGGATTTCATATTCCTTGTCAAGAAGATTCCCGTCGACATAATGCAGCACCGCGAAGCACGCCTTCGCCTCGCTCTGATAATAGCCGATGACGTCGGTATTTGCCATCGAACCCGCAGTAACGAGCTGCTTCTGTCCCAGAGATTCCACGGCGCGAAGCCGGTCGCGAAGAAGCGCCGCCTGCTCAAAATCGAGCCCTTCGGCAGCGGCCAGCATTTTTTCGCGGATATCATCTGCCAGCTCTGTGTATTTTCCCTGCAATAAGAGCATCGCCTGCTCCATGCGGGCCCGGTATTCCTGCGGCGAACGAGACAGCTGACACCACGCGTCGCAGTTATTCATGTGGTAATTGAGGCAGGGCCGCTCCTTGCCGAGGTCGCGCGGAAATTTTTTGGAGCAGCCGGGAAGCTTCAGCGTGAGCCTTATCGTGTCGATGACGCGCTGCGTTGTGCCGCGCCCGCCATAGGGGCCAAAATAGCTGGCCCCGTCGCCTGTGACCTTGCTCACAAGCTCCATGACGGGGTATTCGTCTCGCATATCGACGCGCAGGTACGGGTAGCCC
>CAKUJL010000185.1 GCA_934661715.1 uncultured Oscillospiraceae bacterium
TCCGCGCACCGTCAAGGTCATGCGCATCGACGACAAGCCCATCGGACAGGACACCGTCCGCGCCGTGAGCGGGTACTTCATTTTGTACGTGCTCATCTGTATGCTCTCGATCCTGCTCGTCTCGCTCGACGGCTACGATGCCTCCACCACCGTCACCGCCGTCCTCGCGACGTTCAACAACATCGGTCCCGGCCTCGGCCTCGCCGGCCCCGTGGGCAATTTCGGCATGTTCTCGCCGCTGGCAAAGGTCGTCCTGTGCCTCGATATGCTCTTCGGAAGACTCGAGATCTACCCCATGCTCGTCCTCCTGCTTCCCAGTACATGGTCGAAGCGTACATAATGCACACAAGCGTTTTTCGGGTATCAAAGGTTTCCTGAGCACAAAAATGGCTCCCCTTGCGGCAAGGGGAGCTGGCGCCGTAAGGCGTCTGAGGGGATTGAGCGCCGGTCGCCGGACGCAGTCGGGAATTTGATAGTGCCTACTGCACAATCCCTCAGTCAGCTTCGCTGACAGCCCCCTTTACACAAAGGGGCCTTTGTGTGGTGGATATCCGCATCTTTTTCCCTTTTGCTGCGTGCTGTGGAGATTTTTGGTGCAATTGATCGGGCGGCTCAATTGACCCTTCGGATTTCAGAAATCCTCTACAGAAAAAAGTCCTCTGTTCTTTTGAACAGAGGGCTTTTCTTTGCATTTACGAAAGCAGCACCGCATCCGTCTCTTCCTGCTGGCCGGCCAGGGCGGCGAAGCGGTCGAGAAGGTCTTTTTTGGTGAGCTTTTTCTTTTCCTCGCCGGAAATGTCGAGGATGATGTGGCCTTCATTCATCATGATGAGGCGGTTTCCGTGCGTGATGGCGTCTTTCATGTTGTGCGTGATCATGAGCGCCGTCAGGCCGTTTTCTTCGACGATCTTGTCCGACAGCTCGAGAACCTTGGCTGCCGTCGCCGGGTCAAGCGCCGCCGTGTGCTCGTCCAGAAGCAGCAGCTTCGGCTTTTGCAGCGACGCCATCAGAAGCGTCAGCGCCTGCCGCTGGCCGCCGGAGAGAAGGCCCACCTTGTCGGTCATGCGCTTTTCAAGACCGAGGCCGAGGGAATGGAGCCTCTCGTAGTAATCTTCGCGCTCGGCCTTTGTGACGCCCCAGCGGAGCGTGCGCTTTTTGCCGCGGCGAAGGGCCAGGGCCAGATTTTCCTCGATCTGCATGTTGGGCGCGGTGCCGAGCATCGGGTCCTGGAAAACTCTTCCGATGAACGCGGCTCTTTTGTACTCCGGAAGGCCCGTCACATCGACGCCGTCAATGAGAATATTGCCCTCGTCCACGGGCCAGACGCCCGCGATGGCGTTCAGAAGCGTCGACTTGCCCGCGCCGTTGCCGCCGATGACGGTGACGAAATCGCCGTCGTTGAGGCTCAAAGACAGGTTTTGCAGCGCCTTCTTGGCGTGAATGGTGCCGGGATGGAAAGTTTTCGAGATCGACTGTAATTCAAGCATGACGGCTGCCTCCTTTCGCGTGTCTGGCGAACGAGCTTCTTCTCTGCTCGCGCAGGTACGGCACGGCAAGGAAGATCGCGACGATGAGTGCGGTGAAAAGCTTCAGATCGTTCGGGTCGAGCTTGAGCCAGAGGATCAGCACCATGACCGCGTAGTACACAATGCCGCCGAAGACGACGAACAGCAGCCGCACCGCAAAATTGCAGCCCTTGCGGAAAATCGCGTCGCACAGCACTTCGCCGATGATGATCGCGGCCAGACCGATGACGATCGCGCCGCGGCCCATCGAAACGTCCGCCGTGCCCTGGAACTGGGTCATGAGGCCGCCTGCCAGAGCGACCATGCCGTTCGATAGCGCCAAACCGAGGAGCTTCATGTTGCTGACGTTGATGCCCTGCGCCCGGCTCATGGCGGGGTTGGCGCCTGTGGCACGCATCGCGCTTCCCTGCTCGGTGCCGAAGTACCAGTAAAGAAGTGCGACCAGCGCGGCCGATAACAGCAGTCCCGCGATCAGGGCCTGCGGCACGTACAGAGACGACATCAGAAAGCCCTTGCCGTTCGTCTCCCAGAACATGCCGAAGTTTTTGATGCTGGCCGTCTGGTTGGCCTTGCCCATGATGCGAAGGTTGATAGAATACAGCGCAAACTGCGTGAGAATACCGGCAAGGATGGCCGGAATGCCGAACTTCGTGTGCAGAAGTCCCGTGCAAAGACCGGTCAGAATGCCGACCAGCACCGCGATCAGCAGCGCCGCCCACGCGGGAAGCCCCTGAAGGAGCAGCATGACTGTCACCGCCCCGCCGGTGGCAAACGAGCCGTCGACCGTCAGATCAGAGACATTGAGAAGCCGGAACGTGATGTACACGCCCAGGGCCATAATGCCCCAGACGATGCCCTGCGCCGCGGCGGCGGGCATGCGGGAGAGAAGGTTCGGTATGCTCAGCGAGGACAGGTAACTCAGAAGCTCCATGGGGGCTTATCTCCTTTCAGTTCTGTTCCGGATTAACCGACAGCAACGTAGTCGGACGGAACGGTGATGCCGAGCGCTTCGCAGCGGGCGGCTTCGTACTTCTTGACAGGGTTCTGGTAGTATTCGATGGGCATTTCGGAAACGTTCGATTCGCCGGTCAGGATCTTCGCGGCCATTGCGCCGGTGGTTCTGCCGAGCTCATAGTAGTCGATGGAGAGCGTTGCGATGCCGCAGCCCTTGCAGATGCCTTCTTCGCCGGTGATGATGGGAACGCCCGCGGGCTCAGCGACGTTGTTGATGGCCTCGGTGCAGGAGGCGGCGGTGTTGTCGGTCGGGATGTAGAGCGCGTCATTTTCGGCGCAGGCCGTCTGCGTGACGGTGGCAACGTCGTTGGAGTCAGCGAAGGTGTAGATCGAGACATTCATGCCCTTGGCTTCCAGAGCGGCCTTGACGACGTCCGCCTGATAGACGGAGTTGGCCTCGGCAGAGCAGTAGAGGATGCCGACGTTCTTTGCCTCGGGCAGAAGCTCGAGGAGCATGTCCGCCTGCTGGTCCAGAGGCGCAAGGTCAGACGTGCCGGAAATGTTGCCGCCGACGGTGCCGTTAAAGTCCGCGATGTCGAGCGCGACGCCGTACTCGGTGACAGCCGTGCCGAGGATCGGAATGGTCTGCGTGGCAGTGGAAGCAGCCTGCAGGGCGGGCGTTGCGTTGGCGAGGATCAGATCGACGTTGCTGGCAACAAAGCCGGTGACGATCGTGCCGCAGGTCGGGATATCATTGGAAGCGTTCTTGAGGTCAAACGTGACCTGGCCGGGCAGGGCCTCGTTCAGCGCGTCCATAAAGCCGTTGGTGGCAGCGTCGAGCGCGTCGTGCTGGACGAGCTGGCAGATGCCGACGACATACTGTTTGGCATCGGCAGCGGGCTCGGCAGTCTCAGCGGCAGCTTCGGAGGAAGCGGCCTCTTCGGTGGTTTCCGAAGCCGTCTCACTGGAGGCGATCTCGGTGGTGGTTGTGGTTGCGGGGGTGGAGGCGCAGGCGGCGAGGCTCAGGCAGAGCACCGCGCACAGCAGCAGGGCAAGCAGCTTTTTCATGATTGATTTCTCCTTTGCATTTTGCATTTGACAGGAAGCTCTTGCGGGTTTCCCAAAAATAAAATTGCCCCGTCCGTCAGGACGAGGCAATTCGTTTACAATACGGGTCTCCCCTAAACGAAATCATGCTT
>CAKUJL010000186.1 GCA_934661715.1 uncultured Oscillospiraceae bacterium
CTATAGGAGAGGTGGCTGAGCGCAGCGAAGACTGAAGAGGGTAAACTTAAGGCCCTCTCAGTCACCTGCGGTGACAGCTCTCCCAGAGGGAGAGCCAAGGCTCCCGTTACAGGTTCGCATAAAAAATGGAGCGTATCGGTATCGATACACTCCATGAGCTGTTTTGCGGCCACGCATCAAACGAACAGTCGGGGCAGTTTATTCTTTTCCCGGCCGTTTGCCGAAGTGGAATCTGGGCTCGGTGCCCTGAATGAGTCTTCGGATGTTGCTGCGGTGCATGAGAAGCACCAGCAGGCACGTGAAAATGCCGAGCGAAATGAGCACCGGGTTGTGCGTGAACACAGGCGTCATCGCCGCCACGGCCACAGAGGCAGACATCGAAGACACAGACGCCGTTTTGGTAAGCGCCGCCACGACCGCGAAGACAGCAAACGCGCTCAAAAACACGCGCCAGTCGAGCATCAGGGCAACTGCCGCCGCCGTCGCCACAGCCTTTCCGCCCTTGAAGCCAAAATAGATGGGGAAGCAGTGCCCGATCATGCACGCTGCGCCCGCGATGGCAAGTCCCGTCGTTCCGCCGAGCCACGAGCCGAGGAGCATCGAGATAACGCCCTTGAGAAAATCGCCCAGCAGCGTCAATGCGCCCACGCCCGCGCCGAGTGTTCTTGCCGCGTTGGCCGCGCCCGCGTTGCCGCTTCCCATGGTGCGCACGTCGCGGTGGAAGACGTATTTCGAGATCAGAATGGAGACGCTCAGAGAGCCGATCAGATAGCCCAGCGCGAGACACGCCAGATATGTTCCGGTCATAACGACACACCTTTACTTTACATGATTTTAATAGAATACCACACGCAGGGCAAAAGCGCAACGTTCCTGTCTGCTATTTTTATGGTGCGTTCACAAGAAAAATGTGATAAACTTTGAAGGGCACACATTCCAACCGCCGACGCACCCGGACAGCGGGCCTTTCCGCGCTGCCGGTCACATCGTCGGCTGGAGGAGCGCGCCCTGAAACAAAAACCGACAGGAGGCATATTCTATGCAACGCGAATATACGGAATTTGCGGCGAAGAAGGCGTGTGAGCTTCTGGCCATCGACAGCCCCTCGGGCTATACCGCCGGCGCGGCAGACTGGGTGAAGGCGGCGTTTGAGGCGCTGGGCTTCCAGGCCATCATCACGACCAAGGGCGGCGTGCTGGCAGACCTCGGCGGCCGGGACGAAGCGGACGCACTTTTTCTCGAGGCGCATACGGACACGCTCGGCGCGATGGTCGCGGAGGTCAAGGCAAACGGCCGTCTTCGTCTGACGCCGCTCGGCGGAATGCGGGCCGAGAACGCGGAAACGGAAAATGTCCGCGTCCACACAAGATCCGGCAGAGTCATCGAGGGCACGGTGCAGCTGTGCAACGCCTCGGTGCATGTAAACGGCGAATACGGCGATACCAAACGGACCTTTGACACCGTCGAAGCCGTTTTGGACGAGGACGTGAAGACGGCGGAAGACACCAGGGCGCTCGGCGTGGAGGTGGGCGACATCGTCTGCTTTGAGCCGCGCACGAGAATCACGGAGACGGGCTACATCAAAAGCCGGTTTTTAGACGACAAGCTCTCGGTCGGCGTGCTGCTGGGGCTTGCAAAATACCTGCATGACAGCGGCAAGACGCCCGCACGCAGGGTCTACGCGCACATAACGGTCTACGAAGAGGTCGGCCACGGCGGCTCCTCTTCCGTGCCCGCGGGCGTGACGGAGGCCATCAGCGTGGACATGGGCTGCGTGGGAGACGGCCTTTCGTGCACGGAAAAGCAGGTCTCCATCTGCGTGAAGGATTCCGGCGGGCCCTACAGCTACGAGGTCGTCGGCAAGCTCATCGACGCGGCAAAAAAAGAGGGCGCTTCCTACGCGCTCGATGTGTACCCGCACTACGGCTCGGACGTGGAAGCGACGCTGCACGCGGGCTTCGACATCCGGCATGGCCTCATCGGCCCCGGCGTCTACGCAAGCCACGGCTACGAAAGAAGCCACCTGGACGGCGTAGAAAACACCCTGCGCGTGCTGAAGGGATATCTGGGGATTTGAACTTGTGGGGATGGCTGCATGTGCAGCCATCCCCACAAAATTTATCAGCCCAGCCGGGTATCCTTCTCGATCACAGCCCCCACGGCTTCGATGACGGCGGACTCGAAGGCCGCTTTTTTGAGGACGTGGACGCCTTCGATGGTGGTGCCGCCGGGAGAGGTGACCTTGTCGACGATCGCCATCGGGTGCTCGCCGGTTTCCTGACAGAGTTTCGCCGCGCCGAGCGTGGCCTGACAGGCGATCTCCTGCGCAAGCTTTCGCGGAAGCCCGGCCTTTACGCCCGCGGAGGACAGCGCGTCAATGTACATCTGCACGAATGCGCCGGAAGCGCCGCCGAGCGCGGAGAACGCGGCAAACTGCGCCTCCGGGATATCATAGACCGCGCCCACCGAGCGGAACATTGCGCGGACGAGCTCGACCTGTTCGGGTGAACAGCTGCCGTTCGGGCAGACGGCGCTGGCCGAGCACAGAACCTGTGCGCAGATATTCGGCATCACGCGCACGAGCGGCACGTTTGCGCCAAGATACGACGCGTAAAATGAGAAGCCCTTGCCCGCCGCGATCGTCACGACAAGCTTTTTCGGTGTGACAGCGTCCGCAATCAGCGGCAGAACGTCCGGCAGCATCTGCGGCTTGACGGCCAGCACCAGAACATCCGACTTTTCCGCGACCTGCCTTGCGCTTTCACACGGGACGAGCCCTGTCTCCTGCGCCAGCTTCTGCGTTTTTTCCGGCGAACGGTTGAACCCGCAGATGGTGTCCGCCGCGAAGCTGCCGCTTCCAGCCATCCCGCGAATGATCGCGCCCGCCATATTTCCAAGACCAATGAAACCGTAAATCATGGTATGACTCCTTTCTTTTTTGAGGCTATCGTCAGCAAAAACGTCTTCAAAAAAGCGTAGGGGGCGATGCCCACATCGCCCCGTGAAGAAGTTTCGAATTCGCCTTAGATTTTCACGAAATAAGTCCGTTCTGCCGGGGCGATGTGGGCATCGCCCCCTACAGAGACCCGGTACGGGTTTTCGCGAAGAAAACCGGTAAATCCAATGCGTGCTTTAGCAGAGCTTTGCTCCGGCAGGGATCGAATCGTCGATCGTGACCAGATGCAGCTTTTCCTCGCCCTTTTCGGTGTGGACGGCGGAAAGGAGCATGCCGCAGGACTCGAGCCCCATCATCTTCCGCGGCGGCAGGTTCACGATGGCGACCAGCGTCTTGCCGAGAAGCTGTTCGGGCTCATAGAACTTGTGGATGCCGGAGAGGATCTGCCGGTCCGTGCCGGTGCCATCATCTAACGTGAAGCGAAGCAGCTTGTCGCTCTTTTTGACGGGCTCACAGGCCTTGACCTTCACGGCGCGAAGATCGGACTTGCAGAAGGTGTCAAAGTCGACCTTTTCTTCGCTGTACGGCTCAATTTCGAGGGCCGGAAGAAGCGATTTCAGCTGCTGCTGATGGAGCTCTTCCAATTTTGCCAGCGCCTTTTCAGCGTCCACGCGCGGGAAGACGGCCTCGCCCTTGTGCACGGTGACGTTTGCGGAGAGCTCTCCCCAGACGTTCGCGGTGTCCCA
This sequence comes from uncultured Oscillospiraceae bacterium, assembly GCA_934661715.1. GTDB lineage: Bacteria > Bacillota > Clostridia > Oscillospirales > Oscillospiraceae > CAG-170. Next base: position 3,643 of record CAKUJL010000186.1, read on the forward strand.
GACTTCAACGTCTGCGCTTGCACCGATC
>CAKUJL010000187.1 GCA_934661715.1 uncultured Oscillospiraceae bacterium
GCTCAAATCCGAGCGCTTCCGCACGGACCTCATCACAAATGTCTCGCACGACATCAAAACGCCGCTGACCTCGATTGTAAACTACGTCGATCTTCTCAAAAAAGAGGACGTGCAGCCGGAAAAGGCAAAAGAGTATATTGCCGTTCTCGACCGGCAGTCGGCAAGGCTCAAAAAGCTGACCGAGGATCTGGTTGAAGCGTCCAAGGCCTCCAGCGGTACACTCCCCGTGCACATGGAAGCGGTCCATGTCAACGTGCTTCTTTCGCAGGTTTCCGGCGAGTATCAAAGCCGGTTCGAGCTGTGCAAGCTAGAGCCGATCGTAAAGCTCTCGCCGGACGAGCCGCAGATTTTAGCCGACGGGAAGCTTCTGTGGCGCGTGTTTGATAACCTGCTCAGCAACATCTGCAAATACGCCATGCCAGGCACGCGCGTCTACTTTACAAGTGAGGTTATAAACGGGCGCGTGCAGATCAGCTTTAAAAACATCTCCAACTATCCGCTGGACATTACGACAGACGAGCTCATGGAGCGCTTTGTGCGCGGTGATTCCTCGCGCTCCACGGAAGGAAGCGGCCTTGGCCTTTCCATCGCGCAGAGTCTGACGGGTCTTCAGAAGGGGCAGTTCGATCTCGTGGTCGACGGAGACCTCTTCAAGGCCAATCTCACTTTCCCGCTTCTGAGCGCCTGACGCGTTTGCCGTCCCAATCCCGGAGGTCTTCGGACTTCCGGGGTTTTTTTCTCTTCCCCTCTTGACAAACGGAAACGTTGTGCTATTATAAATTTTTGCTTAGCAAATAAACTTTTGTCCGGAGGTAGAGCCGTGACCGAACGGGAATCGGAAATTTTCCATATCATCCAGCAAAACCCCGCCATTTCCCAGAATGAGCTGGCCGCGAAGCTGAATCTCGCGCGAAGCTCGGTGGCGGTGCATATTGCAAATTTGCAGAAAAAGGGCTACATTCTCGGCAAGGGCTACATCGTCAACGAGAGCGCCTATGTGCTCGGCGTGGGCGCGGCCAATGTCGACATCCACGGAAGGTCCAAAAAGTCCATCGTCATGCACGACTCGAACCCTGGCCACATGAGCACCTCGGCCGGCGGCGTGACGCGCAACGTCTGTGAAAATCTTTCGCGCCTCGGCGTGAACGTCAAGCTCATTTCCGCCGTCGGAACGGATGTGTACGCCGACCAGATCCGCCGCGAGTGCGAGTCCGCGGGCATCGACATTTCGAACTTCTATGTTGCCGACGGGCAGGCGTCTTCGACGTATATGTCCATGATCGACGTGGACGGCGATATGTTCGTCGCGCTTTCCGACATGCACGTCCTGCAGGGGCTTCCGCTGAGCTTTCTGAGCGCGAAGCAGAGCCTGATTCGCGGTGCGCGGCTCGTGACGTGCGACCCGAGCTTGTCCGAAGAGGCCATCTGCCGTCTGCTCGATATCTGTGAGGGCGGCCCCGCGGTGTACGCAGACCCCGTCTCCACGGCCTATGCCAGAAAGCTTGCCCCCTACATCGGCAAGTTCCACACCGTCAAGCCCAACCGCATGGAGCTCGAAATTCTGGCCGGGCAGGAAATTTGTGATGAGCTCAGCCTCTACAACGCGTGCGAGGCGGTTCTCAATAAGGGTCTTCAGCGCATCTTCGTGAGCCTCGGCTCGGATGGCTGCCTGTACATGGATCAGGAGGGCCGGATGCTTCACCGGAAGCTGAAGCCCGCCGAACACATGGTAAACGCCACCGGAGCCGGCGACGCCTTCACCGCCGCGATGATCTACGCCACGCTCGAAGAGCTTCCCATCGAGTCCGTCATGGACTACGCCATGGCCGCCGGTATTGCCGCCCTCGGCCACGAGAGAACCATCAACCCCCAGATGAGCCTTTCGCTCCTGGAATCTATTTTGAAGGAGTACAAACAATGAATCTGCATGAATATCTGACTGTCGCACCCGAGATCGCCGAAGCCATCGCGCAGGGCAAGCCTGTCGTCGCGCTTGAATCTACCATTCTCAGCCACGGTATGCCGTATCCGGAGAATGTCGAATTTGCCCACAAGGTCGAAAAGATCGTCCGCGAAGAGGGCGCTATCCCCGCAACGACCGCTATCATCGGCGGCAAGCTGAAGGTCGGTCTGAACGACGAAGAGCTGCTCACCATGTGCAAGGCCGAAAACGTCGGCAAGGTCAGCCGCCGCGACGTGGCTGTGTATTTAGCCACCGGCCAGACCGGCGCAACGACCGTCGCCACCACCATGATCATCGCCAGCATGGCAGGCATCCGCTTCTTCGCGACCGGCGGCATCGGCGGCGTGCACAGAGGCGCAGAAAAGACGATGGACATCTCCGCGGACCTGCAGGAGCTTGCAAACACCCCCGTCTGCGTCGTCTGCGCGGGTGCAAAGAGCATTCTCGACCTCGGTCTGACGCTTGAATATCTCGAGACGCAGGGCGTTCCCGTTCTCGGCCTTCGCACCGACGAGCTGCCCGCGTTCTACTGCCGCACCTCCGGCTTCAAGCTCGACTACAACTGCCAGGACGAAGAAACCGTCGCCAGAATCATGAAGACCAAGTGGGACATCGGCCTCAAGGGCGGCGCAGTCGTCGGCAACCCCGTGCCCGAAGAATTTGCGATGGACCCCGATTACATGAACGGCATCATCGAGAAGGCCGTTGCCCAGGCCAACGCCGAGCACATCCACGGCAAGGCCATCACGCCGTATCTGCTGGCCCACATCAAGGACATGACCGGCGGCAGCTCCTTCAAGACCAACCTCGAGCTCGCCTACAACAACGCCCGCGCCTGCTCCAAAATCGCCTGCGCCTACGCGAAGCTGTAATTCCGCACCGCACCAATTTTCTCTGATCAGCGCAAAAACCCGGAAACCGTTGGTTTCCGGGTTTTCCTGTTATTTCTGCTTCAGAATCAATTCCTGATACTGCCGCAGAGCGTAGGCTCTGTTGGGTGCGCCGAGGCTTAAGAATGTCGCGCTGTCGGGGTCGAAGGTGGACTCGACGCCGCCGTCGGCTGTTTTTTCATACGAGGTTGCGAACGCGACGGTGATGTGCTCAAAGTCCTTTGTGGCCTCCACGTCCCAGACGCCGGTCTCGACCGGCTGGCCGTATGCATCCTGCACGCTTCCCTTCCAGCGGCCGTCCTTTCTTTGCAAGAAAAGGCGCATGTCCTCCGTCATGCCGGGAACGTCCGAGATATAGAACTCTGCCTGAAACGTGTCGGTCAGAAGGACGCTCTGGGTCACGTAGCCCTTGATCTTTACCGTACAGGTCTCTTCAAAGCGCTCGTCTGCGGCGCTGTAAACGGCGGCTTCCCCGTCATAGGAAACGTTCCGCTGCGTCGGCACGAGCAGAAACAGCACGATATTGAGCCCGATGAGAACGCCCGCAATGGTCAGCAGCGTTTTGGTTCGTTTTTTGTCCTTCTCCTGTCCGAGTCTGTCCGGCATATGAAGTCCTCCTGTGTTCTGTTTCTCCGGCTATTATACAGGAAACCGCGCCTTTTGACAACCGCGGGCTCAGGTTCAGAAAAAATTAAGAATTTTTCCCTTGCATTGGCCGCCTGCGCGGGTATAATAGATACAAAGAGGTAACAATTTGGTAACAGCATTTGTGAAGCAGGAAGTCTTGGGAGGGATGCCATCGGATATTTCACACA
>CAKUJL010000188.1 GCA_934661715.1 uncultured Oscillospiraceae bacterium
GGCGGAGGCCGGCAAGGTCGTCGGCACGCTGACCACCGACTATGTCTGCAACCCCACGGAGCTTGCGCTGCGCTTGAGAGCGCCCATGCCGAAGATCGCGGAAGCGGACGCCGTTCTGGTGTTCTCCTGCGGCGTCGGCGTACAGACCATCTCCGAGATGCTGGAAGATAAGCCCGTATACGCCTGCTGCGATACCGTGGAGCTTCCCGGCTTCCAGGGCGTCACGCCGCTGGAATACGACTGCGGCCAGTGCGGCGAGTGCTTCTTGAACCTGACGGGCGGTATCTGTCCGATCACGGCGTGCTCGAAGAGCCTTGTCAACGGCCCCTGCGGCGGCACCAAGAACGGCAAATGCGAGGTTTGCCCCACGATGGACTGCGGCTGGGAGCGCATCATTCAGCGCCTCAAGGCACAGGGACGGCTCGACGTTCTGCGCTGTCCCACGCAGCTTCATGATTTCAATACCGATCAGGCTACAATGGCCGCCAAAGAATCTGAATAATCTGGAGTGATGAATTATGAGAATTACGGAACTGTTTCAGAACAGAGAATTTGTAGTTTCCGCTGAGATCGGCCCCCCCAAGGGAATTCACATCGACGGCCTGGTAGAAGAGGCGAAGGAATATCTCACCGGCGTTCACTATGTCAACGTCACCGATAACCAGTCCTCCGTCATGCGTCTGGGCGGTCTTGCAACCTGCAAGGTGCTCAAGGATGCGGGTCTTACCCCCATCTTCCAGCTGACCTGCCGCGACCGCAACCGCATCGCGCTCCAGTCCGATCTTCTGAGCGCCGCGATGCTCGGCATCGACAACATCCTTTGCCTCACCGGCGACCACACCAAGCTGGGCGACCATCCGCAGGCAAAGCCCGTGTTTGACCTGGACTCCGTGTCGCTGCTGCATGCCGCGAGCCTGCTCGAAACCGGCAAGGATTTGGGCGGCAACGAGCTCGTGGGCGAGGCTCCGAAGTTTGCCAAGGGCGCCGTCGTGTCCCCGTGCTCCGACTCCATTGACGCGCAGCTCGTGAAGATGGAGCGCAAGGTCAAGGCCGGCGCGGAATTCTTCCAGACGCAGGCTGTCTTTGAGCCCGAAAAGTTCATCAAGTTCATGGAAGCTGCCAAGCAGTTCGGCAAGCCCGTGCAGGTCGGCATTATCATCCCGAAGTCTGCCGGTATGTGCAAGTTCATGAACAACAACGTCGCGGGCGTGCATATCCCCGACGAGCTGATCGCTGAGCTCCAGGCCGACAAGGAACGCACCAAGGCCGGTATCACGGGCGTCGAGATCGCCGCTCGTATCATCCGCGAGTGCAAGCCGTACTGCCAGGGCGTTCACATCATGTCCCTCGGCTGGGAATCCAAGGTTCCCGCTCTTCTCGAGCAGGCTGGCCTCAAATAAAAGTTATCAAAAAACCTCTGCATACCTTCGGGTATGCAGAGGCTTTTTTACTGCCGGAAAAGCAGGGGCTTTTACAATAACGTGGCCTCTTCGAGGTCGAAGAGCATTTGATTGAGGGTCACGGCGTCCTGGCCGTGGCTCAGGGCGTAATAGATCGCGCTGTCGCGGCGGTTTTTGACGTAGAGCGGGGCATAGCCGGTGGATTTTAAGAGCGTCTGCACCTGCTCGGGCTGCATCCGAAGCCCCAGGCACAGGCACAAAAGCACATCGCGGCTGGGACGGCGCTTGCCGGAGAGGACCTGATAGCCGTAGATCGTGTTGAGGCCGCTTCGCTGCAGGACCTCTGCGCGGCGCATACCGCTGGTCTTCAGCGCAAGCTCGAGCTGCTCATGCAGCGCCATGGGCCGGTCGATATCCGGGTGATCGCGCACAAAGTCGCGGAAGGTTGCGCAGGAAGACAGCTCCTGCTCCAATGCGCCTGTCGTTTTCTCTTGCATTTTGTCCCCCCTGCTCGTATTATTAAAGTTATCATATATCAGAAATTGGAGAAAATCAATGTTTGATGTGCAAAAATACGCAGGCCAGCGCGGCTGGACGGTGGAAAGGTCACTGGGCCGCCGGGAAAACCGGCTCTGGCTTGTGCGGGACGCGGAAGGAAAATCTGCCGTCCTGCGGCGGTACGACAGCGCTTTTCCGCTGGCGGAACGGCTGTTGGACGTTTCGTGCGGGCAGCTGGCGAAGGTTTTTTCTGTTGAAGAGACCTGCGGCGACACGGTCTCATTCGAGGAATTTGTGGACGGGACGCTTCTGTCCGCGATTCTAAAACGGACAGTCCTGACGGGCAGGCAGGCGTGCGCAATCTTGCGCGAGGTCTGCGCGGCGCTGGAGGTCGTGCATGGGCTCGGCTTTGTCCACCGCGACGTCAAGCCCGAGAATATCATGCTGACGGCAGATGGCCGCGTGGTGCTGCTCGATCTGGACGCGGCGGCGCAGGTTCTGGGCAATCCCGACACGAACACGCGCCTTCTGGGTACAGCCGGGTACGCCGCGCCGGAGCAGTTTGGCTTTGCGCGGTGCGATGTGCGGGCGGATATTTTTGCGCTGGGTGTTTTGCTGAACGTCATGCTGACGGGCGATCATCCGTCGGTGCAGCTGGCGTCGGGCCGGTTCGGACGCATTGTCCGGCGCTGCACGAGCACGACGATCTCCCAGCGGTACGCTTCGGTCGAGGCGCTTTTGAAGCAGCTTCCGCCGGAAACCGCGCCGCAGCCTTGCGGGCTTTGCGGAAAGAAGAGTCCCGGCGGCGGGTGCGTCTGGTGCGGCGGCGCGGCAAAAAGCGTACGCGGATGGAAGCTTCGGGCCTGCGGCGCGGCGTTGGCGGGCTGTTTTCTGTGCGGTGCGGCGGGGTTTGCGCTGGGCAGAAATGTACCGGGTGCCGAGGCGGTCGACACGGTGAGGACGGTTTCTCTGCAAAAGGCGGAGCCGGTCGAGGTCTCGGCCTATGAGGGCGATTCGATCCCGTTTATGACGCCGTTTCTCTATGATCTGGACGGCGACGGACAGGACGAGCAGTATTTCTTCGCCGTCGCCTCCTTCTGGCCGCAGGAGGCAGAAATTCGCACCGACCAGCACGGTTCGCGCGGCTACACGCCGGACGACCAGATCACGGAGCACTATATGCCGGTCATCTGCCGGCAGAAGGCGGACGGGGACGGTGTGGAGGCCGTGCCGGAGCTGGCGGGGCTGCTTACGAACGCAGAGCTTTCCGTCAGCTATCTGGGAGAAAAGCCGGAAGGGCTTTACGAGGTCTGCCGTATGCCCGATTTGCAGCAGGGCGTCTGGGCCGGAGCCATCGAGGTGCGCTCGACGATCGCGTGCGTGGGTGAGTGGGTGATCTTGGGCAAGGCCGAGCTTGCCGGGCAGCCGGTGGAGGCGGCGCTGCAATGCGGCGTTTATGCGTTGGAGGACAAGGAAACCTCGGAATAATTCAGCTAGAAGAATTTAGCTTTCTGCATAACAATTGATACCCGTTTTGTGATAGAATCCTGGTAAGTGACCAAAAAGGAGGACCTATCATGAAACGGGTATTTTGTTTGCTGCTCTGCCTGACGCTGCTCTGCGGGCTCCTGCCCACGGCGGTTCTGGCAGATGGCGATCCAAGCAGCCCTTTGTACTTCGCATTTTGCAAAGCCGACGGTTCTAATCCAGAAGCGCCGACAAACGATGTGCACGTAAGCTTTGGCGAGACGTATTACTTCCGCGT
>CAKUJL010000189.1 GCA_934661715.1 uncultured Oscillospiraceae bacterium
CTTGCGGCAAGGGGCCGATTCCCCCTGTCAGGGGGAAATGTCCCGAAGGGACAAAGAGGGTAGGGATGCTGGCGCCGAAGGCGTCTGAGGGGATTGAGCGCTGGTCGCCGAAAGCAGTCGGTAATTTGATACTGCCTACCGCACAATCCCTCAGTCAGCTTCGCTGACAGCTCCCTTTACACAAAGGAGCCTTGGTGCGGTGCTCCATCTTACGCATACGGAAACTCCGGGGGAGCTGAGCGGCCACGCCCCGGCACTACAAAAACAAAAAACATACTATATAATATCTACTAGGAGAAATAAAAACTATGTGGTTCTGGCTATCCATCATTACGCTCCTTTGCTGGAGCGGCTCGGACTTATTTTCGAAAATCGGCTGCCGCGACGCATCCGACAAGAACGCGCACCTGAAAATGGTCGTCGCGGTCGGCGTCGTGATGGGTCTTCACGCGGCGTTTGAAATTTTCGTCGGCGGCACGGTCGTCACGTGGAACGTCATCTGGACATACCTTCCGGTGTCGCTTCTTTACATTTCGTCGATGACGCTCGGCTATGTGGGCCTGCGGTACATTGAGCTCTCAATCTCGTCTCCGATCTGCAATTCCTCGGGCGCACTGGTCGCGGTTCTGTGCCTCATCACGGGCACGCTCGACGATGGCATTCAGGGGCCCATGCGGCTGGCGGTCGTCGGCGCGGTGGCTTTGGTGTGCGTCGGCGTTATCGGACTCGGCGTTGTGGAATCGCGCGAGGACGACGAGCTTCGCCGGGCGCGGCAGGAGGCTTCCAACTACCGCTACGCAAAATCGTGGCTGGCCATCTGCCTGCCGGTCGCGTATTGCCTGCTTGACGCGGCGGGAACATTCGCCGACTCTCTGGTTCTGGAGACGCTCGACGAGGATGCGGCGAACGCGGCGTATGAGCTGACGTTCCTCTTTGCCGCGGTGTGCAGCTTTGCCTATCTGAAGTTCGTCAAAAAAGACCGCTTCATTCCCAAAATGGAAGCGCCCAAGTACATTGGCGCGGCGTTTGAGACGGCGGGTCAGTTCGCGTACATCTACGCCATCGGCGATCAGGCGCACGTAGCGCTGGCGGCCCCGATCATCTCGGCCTACTGCGTCGCGTCGGTCCTCTGGAGCCGGATTTTCCTGAAGGAAAAGCTCTCGTGGAAGCACTACGCGATGATTTTACTTGTCGTCATCGGCATTGTCATGCTCGGCGTTTTCGACATCTGAGTCCCGGAAACCGCTTTTTATGCAAAACGAACAAACCGCCGGAAAAGACCGGCGGTTTTTCATGCAACATTACTTCTTTACATTATCACATTAGTATGGTAAAGTATCACCATGATAAATAACTAATACGCCAACCCAAACAGGAGGAACAAACCATGAAAAAGATCATCGCTCTGCTGCTGGCCTGCATGATGCTCGTTGCCTGCACCGCGTGTGCCGCCAAGACCGAACCCGCAGCTCCCGCAGAAACCACCGCATCCACCGAAACCGCATCCGCTGAGACCGCTGCTCCGGCAGAAGAAGCCGCCGCGGAAACCGAAGAAGCTTCCGCCGAGCAGACCGCCGCTGACAGCGACATCGCCTACATTCAGGCAAACGGCAAGCTCGTCGTCGGCATCACCGACTTTGCCCCCATGGACTATCAGAACGACGCGGGCGAATGGATCGGCTTTGACGCCGACATGGCAAAGGCCTTTGCCGCCAGCCTCGGTGTGGAAGCCGAGTTCGTTGAAATCGACTGGGACAACAAGATCATGGAGCTCGGCGCCAAGACCATCGACTGCGTCTGGAACGGCATGACCCTGACCGACGAGGTTCTGAGCGCAATGTCCTGCTCCAACGCCTACTGCAACAACTCCCAGGTCGTCGTCGTTCCCGCTGACAAGGCCGCTGATTTCCAGAGCGTCGACGCTTGCAGCTCGCTCAACTTCGCGGTCGAGTCCGGTTCCGCCGGTAAGGCCGAGGTCGAAAAGCTGGGCTACAGCTTCACCGAGGTCAAGGATCAGGCCACCGCTCTGATGGAAGTCGCCGCAGGCACCGCGGACGCGGCCGTCATCGACTCCCTGATGGCTGGCGCAATGGTCGGCGAAGGCACCGGCTATGACAGCCTCACCTACACCGTCAGCCTCAACGCGGACGAAGGCGAACAGTACGGCGTCGGCTTCCGCCAGGGCTCTGACCTCGCAGCCGCTCTCAACGACTTCTTCGCAGCCGCTTACGCAGACGGCTCCATGGTCAAGTGTGCTGAGACCTACGGCATTCAGGCCGCTCTGATCGCGCAGTAAGCGCAGCGAACATTCCGCATATCCCATCCATTCGGTGATTCTCCAATTCCCCGGCACAAAGCCTGTGCCGGGGAACCACCGCGCTTTTCATGGTTTTTGACGAAACACATTGGCGAAAGGGCAAACTGCCCAATATGACAAATTGAAAGTAGGATTTTCCCATGACGACGTTTTCCGAGCAGTTTCCCATCGTCTTTCAGGCGCTGAACATCGGCTTCGTTCAGACGCTCAAGCTCTTTTTCATCACGCTCATCGGCGCGATTCCGTTGGGCCTCATCATTTCCTTCGGCTCCATGAGCAGCTGGCGGCCGTTCCGGGTGTTTCGCTCGGTGAAATGGCTGTCCGAGTTCAAGCCCGTCCGCGCCATCACGCGCCTTGTCATCTGGGTCGTGCGCGGCACGCCTTTGATGCTCCAGCTGCTGGTCATCTACTATTTTCCGGGCTTAGTGTGGAAAAACAACATCTGGGGCAGCGGCGAAACGGGCCGCTTCATCGCGTCCAGCGTGGCGTTTGTGTTCAACTACGCCTGCTATTTCTCGGAAATTTACCGCGGCGGCATTCAGGGCGTCCCCAAGGGCCAGCAGGAGGCCGGTCAGGTCCTCGGCATGACGAAAAGCCAGATCTTCTTCAAGGTGACGCTTTTGCAGATGGTCAAAAAAATCGTCCCGCCGATGTCCAACGAGATCATCACGCTGGTCAAGGACACGTCCTTGTCCCGCATCATCGCCCTGCAGGAGGTCATCTGGGCCGGTCAGGCGTTCATGAAGGGCTCGCAGGGCATTTCGGGCGCGATCTGGCCGCTGTTCTTCACGGGCGCGTATTATCTGGTATTCTCGGGCGTACTCACGCTGCTGCTCGGCTGGGCGGAGCGGAAACTCGACTATTTTAAGGCGTAAGGAGGCGCGACATGGCTGTATTGGAAGTGCAGGGCATCTGCAAATCGTTCGACAAAAACACCGTCGTGCTGCGCGGCATCGACTTCTCTCTGGAAAAGGGCGAGTCGGTCGCCATCATCGGCTCGTCCGGCAGCGGCAAAACGACGCTTCTTCGCTGCCTCAACTTTTTGACCACGCCCGACGAGGGAAAAATCATCGTCGGCGGCGAGACGCTTTTCGACGCGGCAGACCCCGCGACGCAGAAAGAAAGCGAGATCCGCAGAAAGCGGCTCCATTTTGGTCTCGTGTTCCAGAACTTCAACCTCTTCCCGCAGTATACGGCGCTGCAAAACGTCATGCTGGCAAGCGAGTTACTGGCCAAGGAGCAGCCGGACTACCACACGCGGAAAAAGGAAATCCACGAGGAGATCCGGCAGAACGCCGAGAAGCTTCTCAAGGACGTGGGCCTCGGCGAAA
>CAKUJL010000190.1 GCA_934661715.1 uncultured Oscillospiraceae bacterium
CACTATTATAATGTAAACCACGGTCTCGTGCCGAAAGACGCGGCCTGCTTCTGCACGATCGCGGACTTCCTCGCCATGCGCCTTGCAGGGAGGACATCTCCCCTGCTGGACGCGTCGAACGCGGCAAGCTTCGGGCTTTTTGACCTGCAAGGAAGCCGCTTTGACGAAGCGGCGCTTCGGAAGGCCGGACTGGACACGGCGCTTTTGCCGCAGCTCTCGAAACTTACGTATCTCGGAACGGGACGCTTCCAAAAGCCCGTCTATACGGCCATCGGCGACAATCAGGCGGCGTTTCTCGGTGCTGTCGACAAAAAAGACGATTCGCTTCTGATCAACGTCGGCACGGGAAGTCAGGTCGCGGTGTTTACGCCGGTTTTTCTTCACGTGCCGGGGCTGGAAACAAGGCCGTTTCCCGGCGGCGGGTATTTACTTGTCGGCGCGGCCCTCTGCGGCGGCAGGAGCTATGCGCTTCTGGAGCGCTTTTTCCGGCAGACGGTGCAGCTTGCGGCGGGAAAGACGGACAGCCTGTATGACGCGATGGAGCGGGCTTTGGATGCGGCGGGCGACATTTCGGACGCACCGGAAGCCGTCACGACCTTTCAGGGCACGCGCGAAAATCCAGCGCTTCGCGGAAGCTTCCAGCATATCAGCGCGGAGAATTTCACGCCGGTTCACTTCATGCACAGCGTCATGAACGGCATGGCGCAGGAGCTTTACGGCATGTACCGCGGCTTTTTGGACGCGGGCGGCAAGAAGCCTACGCAGATGACCGGCTCTGGAAACGGTCTGCGGAAAAACCGCCATCTGCAAAGGGCCTTCGAGCGCGTCTTTTCCTGCCCGATGGCGCTCTCAAAGTATGAAGAAGAGGCGGCCTGCGGCGCGGCGCATTGGGCGGAAATATGCCGAATCCGTGAAGATTTGTAAGGCAGATTGACAAAGAGGACTTTACCACATATAATTCAGGAGGGTATTTTTATGGACAAGCAGCTTTGGCAGCGGCCGGTCTTTTTTGCACGCAACCGCGTCTACCGCGTCTATCTCGGCGGCAAGCTCTTCCATGATTTCATGGGCGACGCGCCGGAGGACGGCTTCTACCCCGAAGAGTGGGTCTCGTCGACCGTGCACGCGATGAACGCCGTGAGCAAGGGCCCGCTGGAGGGCATTTCGATCGTCGAAGGAACGGACATTCCGCTCACCACGCTTTTAGAAGAGCACCCGGAGGACTGTCTGGGAAGCCGCAAAACGCTCGGCGTGCTCGTAAAGTACTTAGACAGCGCCATCCGTCTTCCGATGCAGGTCCACCCCACGCGCGAGTTTTCGCGCAAAAACTTTCACAGCCCTTACGGAAAAGCGGAATCCTGGGTCGTTCTGGCCACGCGTCCGGGCGCTTGCATCTACTACGGCTTTTCGCGGCAGGTCTCGCGCGAGGAATTTGAACGCGCAGTCGATGAATCGATGGAAAGCAAGACCTGCATGACGGACTTTGTCAACCGCGTGGAGGTAAAGCCCGGAGACGTCTTTTTCGTTCCCGCGGGCGTGATTCACGCCATCGGGCCGGGCTGCCTGCTTTTGGAAGCGCAGGAGCCGTCGGACTTCACCGTCCAGCCCGAGCACTGGTGCGGCGAGCATCTGCTGAGCGACCACGAAATGTATCTGGGTCTGGACCGCGAGATCGCAAACAGCTGCTTTGACTTTACGAGATACGGTGAGCGCGTCGTAGAAGAAGGCCGTCAGACGCCGCGGCTTGTCTGGAGCAGAGAAAACGCGAAATTAGAGAGCCTCATCGGCCCGGATGCGACCGACTGCTTTACCGTCGACCGCTTGACGCTTTCCGGCGGGAAAACGACGCTGGAAGCGCCCGCCGGTGTGTGCATCGCGGCAAGCGGCATTGGCAGCGTAAGCTGCGGCGATTTTACGCACACGCTCAAAAAGGGCGACTACTTCTTCCTCCCCGCCTGCGCCTCGGGCGAGACTGTGCTGGAGGGCACGCTGGAGCTTCTGATTTGCAGAGGCGGCAAAGAAATTTAAGAATGGAACAGAACGCATGACGCAGAAACCGAGAAACGCCGATTATACAAAGGAATATAACCGCAAATCCGTCCTTCGGATCCTGCGCCGCAGCGCAATGAGCAGAGCCGAGCTTGCAAGAGCCACCGGGCTCACAAGAGCCGCCACGTCCCTCATTGCCGAAGAGCTCTTAAAAGAGGGCATCGTCCGGGAGCTTCCGCCGCAGTCGGTCGGCCGCGGCCGGAGCGCGACGCCGCTTACCATCTGCGCCGACGGATACTATGCGCTGGCCGTCGATCTGGCGAGAAAAGGGTGCAGCGTTGGGCTTTGCGATATGGCGGGGCACCTTCTTCAGTACCGCGCGTTTTCCGATCAGGAAGGGCTGTTGGAGCTCATCATCACAGAGCTTCGCCGGATGGCCGGGAGCGTCGACAAGAGCAAAATTCTCGGCATCGGCATCAGCTCTCCGGGCCCTCTCGACTGCGAGGGCGGCAGGATTTTGAACCCGCCGCGTTTTGAGCGGTGGCACGGCGTGGAGGTCAGCGCGATTTTATCGGAAGCGCTTGGGCTTCCGGCCTATCTCGAGCACGACGTGTGCGCGTTGGCACTTCACCAGCTGGAAATGGGGCCGAGCCGGAATTTTATGCTCGTCTTCGTCGATATCGGTATCGGCGCGTCGGTCATGTCGGACGGCGAGCTCGTCGGCAGCACCGGACACTTCACCGGCGAAGTCGGCCACACCACCATCCGTTTCGATGGCCGCCAGTGCGCGTGGAAACCTACGCTTCCATTCCCGCGCTTCTGGAGGGCTCCGGCTTTCTAACCTGGCGGGAGCTTGCGGACAGCGCGGAGGACGATCTCGCGGCGCAGCGGCTTCTCGATCAGGAGGCGTTGTACCTGTCGGCGGGCTTAACGAACCTCGTAAACCTCATTCCGGTCGACACGATCTACCTCTCGGGCGATATCTGCTACCGCTATGAGCTGCTGGCCGAGCGCCTGCACCGCGAAATTGCCGCCAAAGCGCTCGACCCCGCAACGGCGAAGCTTCGCATTTACCCGTCCAGTCAGGACCCGAACGTCGGCACGCTTTCCGCCGCGGACGTCGTTTTCCATCGGTTTTTCAGAGTATGAAAATTGCCGGAACACAGACCGTGTTCCGGCAATTTTGCATTTTTATTCGTGCGAAAATGCGTAAATCGTCTCTTCGTGGTACTTCTCGCCTGCTCTTAAAATGGGCTTGCGGAAGGCCTCGCACTGCATCGCGTTGGGGTAGAACTGTGTCTCCAGACACACCGCGCCGCGGTGCTCGTAGAGCTTTCCGCCCTTTCCCTTCCACGGGCCAAGGAAGTTTGCCGTGTAGAGCTGAACGCCGGGCATGGTGGTATAGGTCTTCATCGTGATGCCCGTTTTCTCACTTCGAAGGACCGCCGCCTCCACGAGCTCGCCATTGTCCGGCAGGCAGAAATTGTGATCGTACCCGCCGCAGTTTTTGAGCTGGATATCGTCTTTTTCGATGTCCCGTCCGACCTCCTTGGGTGTACGGAAGTCAAAGGGCGTGCCGGTAACGTCGAGGATGTTTCCGTCCGGCATACACTGGCTGCTGTTTTCGGTCAATTTTCCGGCGTTGATTTGCAGC
>CAKUJL010000191.1 GCA_934661715.1 uncultured Oscillospiraceae bacterium
CCTCCGACTTCTTCGGCGCGTTCAAGGACTTCGGCACGCAGGCGATCGGCAAGGTCTTCACCGAGGGCTTTGACTTCTCCGCCTACATCGCAGCCAACGGCAGCACCAACTTCATCGTGACGTTCCTCACCTCGATGCTGGCGTTCTGCATGGTCGATATGTTCGACACCCTGGGCACGCTGTACGGCGCCTGCGCCACCGGCAACATGCTCACCCCGGAAGGCAACGTCCCCAACATGGACAAGGCCATGCTGGCTGACGCCATCGCCACCTGCTGCGGCGCTGTCTGCGGCACCTCCACCGTCACCACGTTCGTCGAGTCCTCTGCCGGCGTTGCCGAGGGCGGCCGCACCGGTCTTGCCTCCATGGCGACTGCTGCTCTGTTCTTCATCGCCATGTTCCTCGCGCCTGTCGCGCAGCTCATCCCGACCTACGCCTGCGCTGCGGCTCTGATCTACGTCGGCGTTCTCATGATGGCGAACGTCCGCTCCATCGACTGGGACGATCCCGCTGCTGCGGTTCCCGGCTTCATGACTGTCGCGTTCATGCCGCTGACCTACAACATTTCCTACGGCATCGCATTCGGCCTCATCTCCTATGTCTTCATCAAGATCTTCACCGGCAAGATCAAGGAAGTCAACGCCGGCACCTGGGTCATCACGATCCTCTTCGCCCTCATGTTCTTCCTCACCAGATAAAACCGCGAAACCCGGGAACATCCAAGGATGTTTCCGGGTTATTTTTTGCCGAAAAAAATGCGCCGGCCCTACAGCCGTATCTTCCCTTCCTCGAGCTGCTTCTTTACGAACGCCTCGGGCTCGTCGAGGGGCTTGGTGATGCCGGTCCTTCGGTGCTTGCTGAGCCCGCCCGCCATATTGGGCGTATCGCCTGTTAAAAACGCCGCGCGGAAAAGGGCCTGTTCGCCGTATTTTTCGCGCAGCGCGTCGACGGCTTTGTCCAGCTTCGAGAGCTTTTCATAGTCCTGCGCGTCAAAAAGACTCGCCTGCCGCGAAGCGGTCCCCATCAGCTGCGTGACCTGCACGCCGAGCTGGCGAAGAGGCGTTTTCCCGTCCCACGTCATGCGCAGAAGCTCCCGTGCCGCGGCGTAGAGCTCCAGGGTCACATTCGTCGCCGTGGGAAGCTGCTTCTGGTGCGACCAATTTTCAAATCCGCTTGACCGGACGTGGACCGTCATGCACGTTCCGGCCTGCTCGTCGCGCCGCAGCCGGGCCCCGACCGTCTCGCACAGAGACAAAAGCACCTGATCGGCGCAGGCAAAATCCGTCACATCGCGCGGTGTGGTCACGGCGTTTCCGTAGCCCTTGTTGGGAGCCGGGGCAGCGGACACGACGCCCGCGTCCTTTCCGTTGGCAAACTGCCAGATCGTCGCGCCCTGCTTGCCGAGCCTTTTGACAAGAACCGCGGGGTCTGCTTTGGCGAGGTCGCCAATGGTGCGGATGCCCATGGCGTTCAGCTTCGGTACGGTCGCTCTTCCCACCATGAACAGCTCCCCCACCGGAAGCGGCCAGAGCTTTTCCGCCAGCTCGTGCGGAAAGAGCGTGATGACCTTGTCCGGCTTTTCGAGCTCCCCTGCCATCTTGGCCAGCAGCTTGTTGCACGACACGCCGACATTGACCGTGAAGCCGAGTTCGCGGGAAATGCGGTCTTTTAACTGCCGCGCTGCCAGAACCGGCGGGCCGTAGAGCCCGCTTGTGCCCGTCATGTCGACCCACGCCTCGTCGATGGAATATTGCTCGACCACGGGCGAAACCTCCCGCAAAAGCGCCATCAGCCGCCGCGAGCACGAGACGTACAGCGCGTAATCTGGCTCGGCCACGACGAGATTCGGGCACTTGTCCCGCGCCATGCCGACGGGCTCTCCGGTCTTGACGCCGAATTTTTTCGCGGGCGTGCTCTTGGCCAGAACGATGCTCGTGCGCAAATTTTTGTCGTTCGCGATGACCGACGGAATGTCCCGAAGATCGGGCTTTCTGCCCTCGACCAGGGTCCGGTACGCGGCCGTCCAGGATAAAAACGCGCTGTTCACATCAATATGGAACCACACGGGCTCTGCCATCTAGTACACCTCCCGGAACAGCGTCCAGCGGTGCGTGCGGACGGTGTAGCGCAGCTCGTAGAGCTTTTCCGCGCCCTCTAACAGCGCCTTGCACAGAAAGACGAACGTCTCGATGCCGACGTATTCGACAAAGCGGCTGTCGACGATCTCGGTGATGTGGACCGTGTGGAGCCGGTGCTCGCTGTCTTCAAAGCGGAAGCGCAGCGGCTGCATTTGCCCGTCGACCCCGCAGGCCGAGAGCACCTGCACGGGAAGGTTCCGGTTTGCCATAGCGTTCGTCTCCTTTCTTGAACGTTTGTTTCATTATAGCACGAAGTAAGCGCCCGCGCAAGTCCCCTTTCCAAAAAGGAAAACACTTCCGAGCAACGTGTAGTGGCTTGACAGGCATGGTATAATAGTAAGACAAGAGACAGGAAGGAGGTGCCAGCGTGGCTGCAACCGGCGTCAAGATCGTGGCGAAGAACCAGAAGGCGTATCACGAATACTTCATCGAAGAAAAATTTGAAGCCGGCATCGAGCTCTCCGGCACCGAGGTCAAATCCATCCGTCTCGGCACGCTCAGTCTCAAGGAGGCGTGGTGCCAGATCAAAGACGGTGAGCTTTTCATCCGCCAGATGCACATCGCGCCCTACGAACAGGGCAACATCTTTAATAAAGACCCCCTGCGGCCCAGACGCCTGCTGATGCACAAGCGCGAAATTTCGCGTCTTTTTGGCAAGGTCAAGCAGGACGGCTACGCGCTCATCCCGCTGTCGGTGTATTTCCGGGGCTCTCTTGTAAAGGTGGAAATTGCGCTGGCCAAGGGCAAAAAGCTCTATGACAAGCGCGACGACGCGGCAAAAAAGGACGCCAAGCGTCAGATCGACCGCGCAATGAAAGGAAGATAAGTATGGAAAATCCCGTTATGACTCTTACCATGGAAGACGGCGGCAAGATCGTCGCCGAGCTCTACCCCGAAAAAGCGCCGCAGTCGGTGCGCAATTTTATCAGTCTCGCCAACAAGGGCTTTTACGACGGCCTTATTTTCCACCGCGTCATCTCCGGCTTCATGATCCAGGGCGGCTGCCCGCAGGGAACCGGCATGGGCGGCCCCGGTTACTGCATCAAGGGTGAATTCAAGCTCAACGGCGTGAAGAATAATCTCTCGCACAAGCGCGGCGTTCTTTCCATGGCGCGTGCGCAGTCGCCGAACTCGGCAGGCAGCCAGTTTTTCATCATGCACGAAGACGGTGAGTTCCTGGACGGCCAGTACGCGGCCTTCGGCAAGGTGTTAGAGGGCATGGACGTGGTCGACAAGATCGCGGCCGTGAAGACCGACGGCAGTGACCGCCCCCTCACCGAGCAGAAGATTGCCTCCATCCGCGTCGATACAAAGGGTGAAGAATATCCCGAGCCCGATAAGCTCCGCGACCCGTATGGCCGCTTCTAAATTTTTCATATTGTCAGTTTTTTAACGCCAAACTGATTGATTTGTATTTGTCAGTTCCTTTACACCAAACCAATTGATTTGTATTTGTCAGTTCCTTTACACCAAACCGATTATGGTTTTGTGCGTGG
>CAKUJL010000192.1 GCA_934661715.1 uncultured Oscillospiraceae bacterium
ATCTGCGGAATTTGCCGGAACGACGCGCAAACCGCAAAAATGGAGGAACTATGGAACAGACGAGACAGGCGGCGGGTGAAAAGGCGGTACTGGCCGGGCTCGACGCCGCCTGCTTTACAAAGGAAGAAACCGCAAGCGAAGCCTCGCTCGAGGAATTGCAGGCGCTTTTGGAGACCGCGGGTGGAGAATGCGTCGGAAAGGTTTTGCAGTCGCGCCCCACGCCGGACCCGCACAGCTTCGTCGGTCAGGGAAAGGCCGAGGAAATTCACGATCTGGTGCAACAAACGGGCGCAAAGCTCGTCATTTTTGATAACGACCTCACACCGTCGCAAATTAAGGCTCTCGAGAGTCTGACGGGCGCGTCGGTGTTGGACAGAAGTGCGCTGATTCTGGATATTTTCGCCCAGCGGGCCAAAACGCGCGAGGGTAAGCTCCAGGTCGAGCTTGCGCAGTACCAGTATTATCTGCCGCGGCTCACGGTCTGGAACGAGACCATGGGAAGACTCGGCGGCGGCATCGGCACCAGAGGCCCCGGCGAAACGCAGCTGGAAACCGACAAGCGGCACATCCGTTCGCGGGTTGCGAAATTACGGCAGGAGCTTTCGGAGGTGCGGCAGGTGCGCAGCGTGCAGAGGCGGCAGAGGCTTAAAAACAACGTGCCTGTGGTGGCGCTCGTTGGCTACACGAACGCGGGAAAATCGACGATCCTGAATTTACTGACCGGCGCGGACATTCCGGCCAACAACCGGCTTTTTGACACGCTCGACACCACGACGCGGCAGCTGACGGTCTCGGACACGTGTCAGGTGCTGTTGTCGGACACCGTCGGCTTCATCGCGAAGCTTCCGCACCATCTGGTCGAGGCGTTCAAGGCGACGCTTGAAGAGCTGGAGTACGCCGACGTTCTCATTCACGTCATTGACGCGACGGACCCGGATAAGCTTGACCACATGGCGGTCGTCGACCGGCTGATTGAACAGCTGGCCAAGCCCGGCGTGCCGGTCATCCGATGCTACAACAAGTGCGATCTGCTGTCTGAGGAGGATATCCCCCGCGAGACGGGAAGCGTCTGCATCTCGGCGAAGAGCGGACACGGCATTCCGGCGCTTCTTCAAAAGATCGAACAGGAGCTCGGAAAGGGGCTTCACAGGGCGAAATTCCTGCTTCCCTACAGCATGGCGGGCTTTTTAGACACGCTGCACCAGAACGCGAAGGTACACGGCGTGGAGTATATGCCGGACGGCATCGAGGTGGAGGCCACGGTCGACGAGGTGCTCTATGGGCGGCTTTCCGCGTACCGAAAGGAGTAACGGATGGAAGACTATCTTGTCCCGCGCGGCGAAGGGGCTTCTGAATACGTCGAAAAAAAGTCCCGCTTCCTCGGCCGCGTCTTCCCCGTCACATCGGAAGCCGAGGCGAAAGCCTGTCTCGAGGCCGTGCGCAAGGCGCACTATGACGCGCGGCACAACTGCTGGTGCTACATCTTAAAATCCGACCAGAAGCGCTACAGCGACGACGGTGAGCCGCAGGGCACCGCCGGTCAGCCGATGCTGAACGTCTTTGAACGTGAGGGCGTTGTGGACGCGCTTTGCGTCGTGACGCGGTATTTTGGCGGGATATTACTCGGTGCGGGCGGACTTTGCAGAGCCTATACGAAGGCGGCGAAGGACGCGCTGGACGCGGCGGGCATCGCAAAAATGCAGCCGTGGCTGCGGCAGCAATTTGACATTCCCTATGCGCTTTTTGAGCGCGTAAAGCTTCTTCTGACGCAGCTGAACGGCGCTTTGGAGGACGCGCAGTACGGCGCGGGCATCACCGTCACCTGCCGCATCCCCGAAGGCGCGGACGAGCAGCTGCGCACAGCCCTGCGGGAGCTTTCAAGCGGCAGCGTCGTTCCGGTTTTATTGGAAGAAATATTCTGCGCCGGTTAAACTTTTTATACAGATAATTCAAACTTTCGACATCTTTTCGCATTACAATACAAATGTAAGAGGTGAGCGTATGACCATTCGCGAACGGCTCGAACAGCAGGAATACATGCTCCTTTCGCCCGCGGCGCAGAAGGCCGCCGAGACAAAGGGCAGGCTCTATCCCGCCGAGGAAAACGAGGTGCGTACGTGCTATCAGCGAGACGCCGACCGGATCGTGCACAGCAAGTCCTTCCGGCGGCTCATGCACAAGACGCAGGTCTTTCTCTCGCCGGAGGGCGACCACTACCGCACGCGCATGACCCACACGCTGGAGGTCAGCCGCATCGCAAGGACGATCTGCCGGGCGCTTCGGCTCAATGAGGATCTGGCGGAAGCCGCGGCCTATGGGCACGATCTGGGTCACACGCCGTTTGGCCACGCCGGAGAGGCCGCGCTCACCGACATGATGGGAACGCCGTTTCACCACAACGAGCAGTCGCTGCGCGTGGTCGATAAGCTCGAGCGCGACGGAGACGGCCTGAACCTCACGTATGAGACGCGCATGGCGATCCTGGGCCACACCGGCCCGCGCATTCCCGAGACGCTCGAGGGCCAGGTCGTGCGCACGTCCGACCGCATCGCGTATATTAACCACGACATCGACGACGCCATCCGCGCAGGGATTCTGGAGGAATCCGATATTCCGCGCGATATTTCAGACGTTCTCGGCTCGTCTCACTCCGAGCGCATCAACACGCTCGTTGAAAACATGATCGCAAACACGCAGTCGACCGGCACGCTCGGCATGGAGCCCGCGGTCGCTGAGGCAATGGACGCGCTTCGCACGTTCATGTTCGAGCGCGTCTACACCAACCCCACCGCCAAGGGCGAAGAGTCCAAGGCAAAGGACATTCTGCGAAAGCTTTTTGACTACTACTACACCCACCCCGACGAGCTGCCCGCCGATTTCATTCCCCAGCTGGACTTCGACGGCATCAGCCGCACCATCTGCGACTACATCGCCGGTATGACCGACAAATACGCGGTCTATAAATATTCCGAAATTTTCATCCCCACCGCCTGGCAGGTGCGATGAAAAAAGGAGGTGCCCGACATGCCGTTTCCGCCCGCGTTTCTGGACGAACTCAATAGCAGAAATCCGATCGAAGACGTGGTCGGGCAATATGTGAGCCTGACGCGCAAGGGCTCGAACCTCTTTGGCCTGTGCCCGTTCCACTCGGAGAAGACGCCGTCCTTTTCCGTCGCGCCGGACAAGGGCATCTACTACTGCTTCGGCTGCCATAAAGGCGGCGGCGCGATCAACTTCATCATGGAGATAGAATCCCTGAGCTACCCCGACGCGGTGCGGTTTCTTGCCAAACGCGCAGGGCTCGAGGTTCCCGAGGATGAAGCGTACCAGTCGCAGTATCAGAAGCAGGAACGGCTCTGGGCCTTAAGCCGGGACGCGGCGCGGTTTTTCCACCAGAAGCTGTTAGATCCCTGCGGCGAGGAAGCGAGAGCCTACATTGTAAAGCGGGGTCTGAGTAAATCGACCGTCACGCGCTTTGGGCTCGGCTTTTCCCCCAACGAATGGTCGGCGCTTTTAGACGCGATGACGGCCAAGGGCTACTCGCGCGAGGAGCTATTGGAGGCGGGGCTCACCGTGACGGGCAAAAACGGCGGCAT
>CAKUJL010000193.1 GCA_934661715.1 uncultured Oscillospiraceae bacterium
CCGTTTGACCTTCTGTGAGACGGCAAGCACGAAGCCCATCGAGACCATCGCGCCGAAAAACGCCGTGGCGATCAGAAGGGCGGACGAGGCTGTGTGCCCGCTTGCCAGCATCGTGATCATCATGATGGCGATCATGAGCTTCGCGCCCGAGGAAATGCCGAGGACGAACGGGCCCGCGATGGGGTTGTGGAAAAATGTTTGCAGAAGATAGCCCGAAACGGACAGGGCCCCTCCCAGAATGAGCGCGGATAACACGCGCGGCAGACGTATGGACCAGACGATGGCGCGGTGCGTCTCGTCCACGCTTCTGCCGAGGATCGTATCCCAGATGGTCCGGGCCGGGATCTGCACGCTGCCCGCGTGCACATTCCAGACCAGAAATACGACGACAAGCAGGAGAAGCAGCACAAAACCGCTCCAGACTCTTCCCTTCCATTTGCTGTTCATGCTGCTCCTCCTTATGGTTTTACCGGTTTATTTCATTTTGCGCAGGAAGCGAAGGCTTTCCGACTCTGGATTCGTGAGTGCTTCGTTCACGTCGAGCACCAGATCGCCGAGCTCGAACGATTCCTGATAGAAGTTTTTCGTCAGGCACCAGACGTTTCCGTCCTTCACGGCCTTGAAGTCTGCCAGCAGCGGATTGAGCGCGACAAGCTCGTCAATGGTCTCGAGCTCTCCGTCGACGATGCTGTTGTAGATGATGAGGTCCGCGTCCTTGGCGCCCGCGTAGAACGCCTCCATCTGGATATTGACCGTGGACTGAGAGCTGCCGTCGTCATCTTCGTCGAAGCCGATATAATCGCCGCCCGCGTACACGATCGACTTTGCGATATAGTCGCCGGTTTTGCGGACATTGACCGCGCCCTTGGAGGTGATGTAGAAAAACACGACGCTCTTGCCGCTGGGCTCCTGATCGAGAACGCTCGACACGGCGGCCATTTTTTCGTCAAACAGAGCCGTGGCCTCGTCCTCGAGGTCCAGAAGCGACGCGTAGAGCTTGATCCACTCCATGCGGCCGAAGGGCTCTTCTTCGTAGCTCGAGGACTCGACGAGCACGGGAATGCCGAGCGACTGGAGCTTTTCGAGCACCTCGGGCGAATGATAGATCATCGTGTTTTCGATGGCCAGATCGCAGCCGGAGGAGACGATGAGCTCGTAGTCGGGCTCGGAATATTTGCCGGCGTAGACCATTTTGCCGTCCTGCATGGCCTTCGCGGCGGCCTCGATGTACCAGTCGGTGTCTTTTCTGCCGCTGAGAGTGATGTGGTCGATGGCGTCCAGCTGGGCAAAATTGTCCATCGCGGCGCTGGCCACGAGGTAAATGTGGTCAAACGGCTGCTGTAAAACGGTCACGTCCGCGGGGACATTCTCCGGGACCGGCGCATTTTCGGCCACGACGAGATAGGTGGTCTTTTCGTCGGAGATGGTGATGCGCTTGTAGCTGTCTCCGGCGTATTCGACCTTGAACTGCGTGGCATAGGAAAGCGGCATTTCGCGGTCATAGACGAGCTCGTTCCAGTCCGGCGTGACGGGCGCTTGCTCGGAAGGAGCTTCTTCCGCCGCGGTCCCGGCCGTTTCTGCGGGCTTGGTAGGCTCTGCGGCTTCCGCTGCGGCGGGCGCTTCGGCGGCTTCCTGCTTCGGTGCGCAGGCGCACAGGGAGAAAAGCAGCAGCGCGGCCAGAAGCGTGCAGAGCAAACGTTTTGCGTTCATAGTGCGTCCTCCTTAGTTTGCGGTGAGGCTTTCTGAAGCAAAGTTCAGCGTATATTCGATCTCATGCGGCGTACCCATCGCGGTGGTGTCGCCGATGACGGTGAGGTCTGTGTCAAAGGCTGCGACGGGAATTTCAAACGTCGAGCCGGGTTCGGTCGTAAGAACGTCATACTGCGTGCCGTCCACGATCATGTAGTCGTATTTGCTGCTGCTCCAGATGAGCGTGGCCGTCGCTTTTCCGCCTGCTACGGTGATGGTTACGGGAGATTCCACGTGCGATTTGCCGGAGCCGCCGGAGAAGGCGACCTCCGCGGTGTAGGTTCCGTCGGCAAGCGCGAGGTCTTCGACCGTTTTTCCGGCGTCAGCCATCGGAACGGGGTTCGAAACGGAGACCTTGTGATCGTACCAGACGCCCTTTTTGCCGATGAGGGCGAGGTCAAACTCGGTATCGAGCGCGGGAACGGGAATGTCAAAGCCGTAAACCTCCTCCGAAAGGCCGTCGGAATAGGTCACGGTGTCGGTCGTGGGCTGCAAAAGAACGGCGCCGTCCTTCTGCGCGTCTTCGGCCAGGCCCGGGAAGAGGTTCTTGATCGTCTTGGACACGAGGCTTACATGGATGGTCATGACGCCATTTTCGACGGTGAGCGTTCCTTTGCCGTCGCAGGCCTCGTTGGCGTGGAACATGGAGCTGTCGGTGTTAAATTCCGCGGTGTAGACGCCGTCAGAGAGCGCGGGCTCGGCGGGTTCTTCCGGGGCAGGAGCTTCTTCAGCGGGCGCTTCGGAAGCGGGCTCTTCCGCGGCGGGTTCTTCGGAAGCGGGTTCGGCGGATTCTTCGGTCTGCGCCGTCTGGGAGTCGGCGGGCGCGGGTTCGGCCGGTTTTTGTGCGCAGCCGGTGAAGACGGCGGTGAGCATCAAAACGGCCAGAAGCAGGGCAAGAAGCTTTTTCATGTGTTTTCCTCCTGAGCGTGCGTCGCTCCGGGGAAGAAATTTCTCCCCCGGAGCTGCAAAAGTGATACAAAAATTATGTGTTTTATGCGTTCAGGGCCTCAATGGCGGCCTTCGTGTGGGCGACGTAGAGCGCCTGTACGTCGGCAATTTCGCCGAGACCGTTGATCTGGCAGTCGACGGTGAAACCGGCGGCCTCAAACATGGTCTTCCAGGAATCGTCCTCGGAACCGGCCATATCGTTGTTGGCGTGGTCGCCCGCAACGACCATCAGCGGACGAAGCACGACATTGGTGTAACCGGCTGCCTTGACGGCCTCAATGACGGCTTCGCAGGCGGTCTCTTCGGGCTCACCCTCGACGGTGCCGATGAAGACGTTCTCATAGCCGAGGTTCTGCATCTGGGTGCTCATCTGGCTGTAGGTGACCTTCGCGACGTGCGCAGTGCCGTGGCCCATGAAGACAAAGGCGGTACCGGCTTGCTTTGCGGCGTCCAGACTCTCAAAGCCCGCGTCCTTGACGGCCTCCGCGGTGATGGCCTTCGCGACGGCTTCCTTGTCGGCGTTGATGACGGTGGCGTCGGAACCGACCTCGCCGAGCATCGGCTCTGCGATGGAGACGGATTCAAACTTGTCGCGGTAAGCGTCGATCGCTTCGCACATTTCGTCATATTCCGCGCCGTGCATCAGGTGCGTCGGCTGAACGACGAGGTTCTTGACGCCGTTGGCCACGGCACGCTCGAGCGCCTGGTCCATGTTGTCGATCTTCTCGCCGTCACGGGCCTGAATGTGGTTGATGATGATCTGCGCGGTGAAGGCGCGGCGGACGGACCAGTCGGGGTTGGCCTCCTGCAGTGCGTCCTCGATGCCCTTGATGTCGGCCACGCGGCTGTCGTTGAAGGACGTGCCGAAGGAGACGACCAGCAGCTCGTTTTCGCC
>CAKUJL010000194.1 GCA_934661715.1 uncultured Oscillospiraceae bacterium
CAGGAGAACAGGTCTATCTCATCGTCGGCTACGGGAAATGGGGCACGGAAGAAGCTGGCGTCCAGTGGTTCTTTTCGCTCCAGCGCGACGAGCTGAGATCCAGCTATCAGGAGCTTACCGCCAAGATCGAAAATACCGGTACAACCCCCGAGGAAAATGACATCCAGATCTACGGCATCTGTATGGGCGAAGAAAACCCCGATCTTCTGGCCGTCGCTTTTGAAGGTGTGCGCAATGGGCACGAGATGGACGGCGTTGCCGTCTTCCGGGATAACGGTGACCTCTTCGGCTACACGCTGCACTCCATTCGCGGACAGGAGCCCGGTGCGCCGCTTATGTGCGAGACGTGGTATATGCAGGAATTTGAAACGCCGTTCACGCTCATCGCCGTACATCGTGACGAAGTCGCACGGGTACGCGCCAGCTGGAACGGCGTGGAGCTTTCCAGGCTTGTGGTGCAGTGTCCGTCGCTGGTGCTCCTCGAGTGGCCGAAGGTGTTTTCCAGAGAATCCTCGGACAGCAGACCCGATGTCCGCTTCTACGACGCCGACGGCAATGAGATCCCGTACGATTAGATAAAACCCCCGCTGTTTTTGCTGTATTTCACAAAAGCGGCGGGGATTTTACGTGAGTTAACAAAGTGCACGAAGATTTGACATAGATTTTACAATCGCCGGGACGCAGATTTTACGAAGCGGCGATACGATACCTTCTGTAAAAAAGAAGTCTGAAAAAAATCACGCGCAGGTAAACGCGGAAGAGAAAGAGGAAGGTATCACAACATGAGTTTTTTTGATGTATTAAGCCTGATCGGCGGTCTGAGCCTGTTCCTGTTCGGCATGAACGTGATGGGCATGGCGCTGGAAAAACGTGCGGGTGGGCAGCTGAAGGTCCTGCTCGGCAAGCTCACGGGCAGCAAGCTGGCGGGCTTTCTGACCGGTCTCGGCGTCACGGCGGTCATCCAGTCGTCGTCTGCGACCACGGTCATGGTCGTCGGCTTTGTCAACTCCGGCCTTATGACCCTCAAGCAGGCCATCCATGTCATCATGGGCGCAAACGTCGGCACGACGGTCACGGCGTGGCTTCTGAGTCTTGCCGACATTACCGGCACCGGCTTTTTCATGCAGCTGCTCAAGCCCTCGTCCTTTACGCCGGTTCTGGCCCTCATCGGCATCATCCTCGTCATGGCCGGAAAGGACAAGCAGAAGGACACCGGCTCTATCCTGCTGGGTTTCGCCGTTCTGATGTACGGCATGGAGGCGATGTCGGGCGCGGTCTCGCCGCTTCGTTCGAGCGAGAGCTTCCGTAATCTTCTGCTCCTGTTCTCGAACCCGGTGCTCGGCGTTCTGGCCGGCGCGGTGTTTACGGCGATCATCCAGTCGTCTTCTGCCTCCGTCGGCGTTTTGCAGGCGCTGTCCTCCACGGGCGCAATCACCATGGCCTCAGCCATTCCCATCATCATGGGCCAGAACATCGGCACGTGCGTGACCGCGATGCTCTCGTCCATCGGCGCAAACACGAACGCGCGGCGGGCGGCTGTGGTGCACCTGAGCTTCAACATCATCGGCACGAGCATTCTGCTCGTCGTCTTCTGCGCAGTCCGCGCGATGCTTCAGCCGGCATTTCTGGCGCTTCCCGCAAGCGCGGCTTCCATTGCCGTGGCGCATTCTCTTTTCAACATCATCTGCACGGCGCTTCTGATGCCCGCAAGCGGTCTGCTTGAAAAGCTCTCCATCGCCATCGTTCCGGAGAAGGCGTCAAAGGCTGAGGACGATTCTCTGCTCGACGAGCGTCTTCTCAATACGCCCGCGATCGCCGTCGAGCGCTGCCGTGTTGCCGCTCTGGGTATGGCGCGGGAATCGTTTGAGGCCCTGCGGCTTTCGATGGAGGCCCTCGTCTCCCCCAACCCCGCGCTGGGCGATAAGGTTCGCGAGTTAGAAGACAGCACCGACCGCTACGAAGACCGGCTCGGCACGTATCTTCTCACTCTGGCCCGCCAGCCGATGACGGCCAGCGACTCCGATGAGTCCGGACGCCTTCTTCACATGATCAGCGACTTTGAGCGCGTCGCCGACCACGCGGTAAATATCCTGGAGTCCGCCGAAGAGCTCCACGCGAAGAAAATTGAGCTTCCTTTGGACGCGCAGGAGGAGCTTGCCACGCTTGAGCGGGCCGTGCGCGAGATCAGCAGTCTGAGCCTTCAGGCCTTCGAGACCGGCGATCTGGAGACCGCCAGCCGCGTCGAGCCTCTGGAGCAGGTCATCGACACGCTCAAAGACCAGCTGCGCACACGGCAGATCGCGCGGCTGCAAAAGGGCGCGTGCAGTCTGGAGACCGGCTTCATCTGGACCGATCTGCTTACCAACTTCGAACGCGTGGCAGACCACTGCTCGAACATCGCAGGGTGCGTTCTCGAGACGCAGCACAAGAGCCTCGATCTTCACGAATACCTCGACGGCGTCAAGCAGAGTGCGCCCGAGTTCCGCCGCGAATATGAAGCCTACAGCCGCAAGTACGCTTTGGCATAAACCCGCATATACGAACGCCTCACCGGTATCCGGTGAGGCGTTTCCATCTTTCGTAGGGGCCGATGCCCACATCGGCCCGGCAGAAACAGACGATTTTACAGAAATCTACGGCGAATTCGCAATTTCCCCGCAGCCATCACTTTTCCCGGAGGCCCAGACGGCGTTTTCCAGCATCCAAATGAGAAGCGCCGCGTTGCCCGAGCCCTGGCTCAGAACGTAGTCCCACGTGGAAACGTCGCAGCCCAGCGCCTGCCGCAGATCGGGAATTCCGGCAAAAAGGAGCTGGAACACGAGCATATGGCAAAGCGCCATCTTGCGCGGGAGGATCGTTCTTCGCGTCAGAACCGCCCAGAAGTCGACCACGATCACCAGTACCAGCCCGAAGTAGCCCGGAAAAAGCGCCGGCAGAATGCGCGAAAACTGCTCGGATATCAGCGCCATCGTCTTTTTCGCGCCGAGAATCGGGCCCAGCGTGCTCGTCCAGTCGGCAAGACTTCCGATGAGCACGTGAATGGCCGCCGCCGACGCGATGCACAAAACGCCGCCAAGCGTCAAAAGCCGCCTCGTTTTTTATACTGCGGCAGGACCTGCCGCGCAAGCGTCCGCACCCAGAAAACGCCGAGCGCCATGCCGAGAAGCCCCGTCACGATCAGAAGCGGGAACCGCCAGCTCTCATACTGCCCGGAGAGGTAAAACGCCCGCGCAAACAGCCCGGAATCCCCGTTATTCGGCGCAATTATGCTCAGGCAGAGATCGCCCACGAGCATCAAAAACGCGCCCAGCGCCCCCAGAAGGCACTCTCTTCGATACGCTTTTTTGTCAGGCATTTTGTCCCTCCCCCGCCTTGCGGCAGACAAACCACGCGATACTCTTCACGCAGCCAATCTCGACGCGCTCGTACAGTCCTTCGAGCTGCGTGCGCAGACTCTGCGCCGTTTCATAGGGCGGCGTAAAAAAGCGCATCGGCTCATAAGCCCTGCGGATGAGAAAATCCGTCCGTTTGCATTCGCCCGCGACGTAGAAGCAGCCGCAGAACGTCCCGCCGGGTCTTA
>CAKUJL010000195.1 GCA_934661715.1 uncultured Oscillospiraceae bacterium
CATCGCTGTCCTGCTTTTTTATAGTTTCTGCACTGATTGATTCAGCCCTGCCGCGAGCTCCTTCCGGAAAAAGCGCAGGACGATAAGGATGGCGGCGAGGATGGACGCGAAAATCAGCGCGACCAGGATCCATGCTGCAACGGACAATTTACCGCCGCGGATGATGCCGGCGTCGGCGATCTGCATGTCGATGATCATGTAGACGACGAGGCAGATGGCAAGCAGGGCGCAGAAAGATGCCATCAGAAAGCACATCGCGTGGGCAAAGCGCACCTGCGTCCGCCGGACCTCAAGCGCCGCGGTCAGCCGTGCGTTTTCAAGCTCCAGCGTGTGGTTCTGCTCCACGACCTCCTGCGGAGTGTGGGGCGGCACGGCCTCGGAATGCAGGCTGAACACGCGGTCGAGAGACAGATCGAAGTACCGGCAGAGCGCGGCGATGTCCGTCAGCTTCGGGTCGATTTTTGAGTTGGAAAGCAGCTTGATCACCGCGGTTCTGGAAATACCTGCCTCGTCGGCGAGCCGGTCGATGGTCAGGCCGGATTTTCGTTTTTCCTCGCGGATGCGTTCACGCAGGGCTTCTACTAATGGTGAGAGATCTTTAAGAGTTGACATAATGCGCCTCCAACCGGGATTTTTCCTGAGCAGAAAAGCGTTTTCCCATACGGAAAACCGTTTTTCGCGGATTTTTTCAAAAAGGGGAGACGCTTTTCTGTTTTGCATATGGATTTTAACGGGGAAAATCTGCTACGATGTAGACGCAGCAGATGGCAGGTTTACGTGGGTATCTGCTGTAAGTCCCCGCAGCCGGTGGCACGACTGCGGGGACGACCTTGACATTATGATGCGGGGACAGGTTGTCTCAATAAAGGGACACCGGGATTTACCGGGAAACGAAAAAGGCCATGTTTGCAGTAAAATTCCATGTTGAATTTTCAAATAGATGTTCTATGCAGGAGGTATATTAAACATGAAGAATATCAGTATTTGGTTCGAAAATGGAAAGATCCATGCGATCATTGACGGGGCCGTTTTGATGGACATTTACAGCCTGAGCCTGAACTTTATCAAAGGCTCGCC
Source organism: uncultured Oscillospiraceae bacterium (assembly GCA_934661715.1). Classification (GTDB taxonomy): domain Bacteria; phylum Bacillota; class Clostridia; order Oscillospirales; family Oscillospiraceae; genus CAG-170. The sequence goes on from CAKUJL010000195.1 coordinate 1,078, forward strand.
CGTGTTTTTTTCCTACGCTTCAGAAGCCGGAGAAAAAGAATGGCAGCCCGAATGGCTCGAAAGCCATGTGCTGAATTAGAGGAGAAGACGCGGCCCAAACGGCAGGAAGACGGCTGCGGGACGCGGCCGCCATTGATCGCACTTGTCGGACAGGTATCATTTTACCAACGGTGTCCTGAAATCGCAATGTGAATACTGCACAAAATCTTAACGGGATATTTGAGCAAAATACAGGTAATCGAACTTATATTGTACAGATGCCACAAAAAACCGGCTCGTCTTTTGAACAGACCGGTTTTTTGCGCGCCAAAACGCTGCGGAGAAAATGTCAGTTTCTCCCGCGGCAAAGCCTGCCGCGAATGCGCCGGCCTGATTGGCTGAAAAAGGTGTCAGCTGTGCCGGTTTTTCCGGCTTGCCTTGTTGTTTTTTGAGATTTCCTTGAATTTTTCGCGCTTGGCCTCGAGATAGCGGCTGCCGCCCGCGGCGGAGGCGTTTTCACTTTTGAGCTTGCGGAACGAGTCCCAGCGGGCCTGCTCGAGCGTGCCGTCTTTGAGGGCGGCCTGAATCGCGCAGCCGGGCTCTTTGGTGTGGGTGCAGTTGGAAAATTTGCACGCGCGGGAGAGCGCTTCAATGTCCCGGAAGGCCGTGTCGATGCCCTCGGAGCTGTCCCAGAGGCCGAGCTCGCGCATACCCGGCGTGTCGATCAGAAACGCGCCGTTTGCAAGGGCGATGAGCTCGCGGTGCGTCGTGGTGTGGCGGCCCTTGTCCTCGTTTCCGATCTCGCCCGTGGTCATCGTTTCCGCGCCCGTGAGCCGGTTGATGAGCGTGGATTTGCCGACGCCGGACGAGCCGAGGAAGGCGACCGTTTTTCCGGACTGAATGTACGGCAGCACCGCCCCAAAATCGCCGGTGAGCGACGAAACGCTCAAAATTTCGGCGTCCGGGGCCGCGTTTCGCACCTGCGCGATCTTTTCTTCCACGCTAGGGCACAGATCGGCCTTCGTCAGCACCACCACGGGCTCTGCGCCGCTGTCATAGGTGATGGAAAGATAGCGCTCCAAACGCCGGAGGTTGAAGTTCTGGTTAAGGGACATGCAGAGAAAGACCGTGTCGATGTTCGCTGCGACGACCTGCTCCTGTTTCGCGCTGCCCGCGGCCTTGCGCAGAAAACAGCTTTTGCGCGGAAAGAGGCTGCGGATGACCGCGGGGCTGTCGTCCTCCGGCCACTCGGCCAGAACAAAGTCGCCCACGGCGGGGTAACTCGAGACGGTCAGTGCCTCGTAGCGGAATTTGCCGGAGACGGCGGCCAACTTGACCCCCAGTTCACAGCTGAGCTTATAGCTTCTTTTTTCCTGCGAGACGACTCTCGCGCGTACTTCGCTCATGCGCAGCCCTCCTTATACTATGTCGTTCAGCGCATACGGCTTCGCGGGGAACTGATGGCGCGTGGCGTCCTGCACCGTCAGCGTCACGTCGAGCCCCGCGTCCTTAGCCCGTGCATAGAGCGTCTCGGCCAGCGGAAGGCAGTCCTCATCTGCCGCGCCGCAGAGAAGGCGAAGGGCGATGCTCTTTTTTTGCAGCGCGGAAACGACCTCGGCCGCGTGTTCTTCCAGCACCGGGATCCACGGGCTTTGCAGCACTAGCGCGTCGCAGCGGGCGCTTGAGAACGTGACGGCGCGAAGAAGCACATCGCAGCCCGCGGAAAAGCCGCCGCAGACAAGCGTCTCATAGCCTGCCGCCTGAAGCTGTTCGATCGCCGCCTGTACGGGCAGGTAAGAGGCCATATCGTAGCTCCAGCGGAACGTGCCGAAGCCGTCGGGCTCCGCGCTCTGGATGGTCTCCAGCTGCCACGAAGCGTCTCCGTTCAAAACAGGCGTCCAGTCCTCCCGCGCAGTCTGCGCGTTCTGCGTGTTGCCGTGGACGGCCAGAAGCAGCTTGGAGGCGGTCTGCTTTTTCCAGGAGAGCACGGCCTTTGTCTGGCAGACGGCTTCTTCATAGCGGGCATCGGACGCGGCTCTTAGCGCCAGAAATTCCTCGTTTTCCTCCAACGCCGCCAGATCGTCGTCGATCAGCACCTCTGGCCGGTACCACCAGCCATTGTCGCGGATCGACGTGCGCAGCCAGCCGAGCGCTTCGCCGGAAAGTCCTGCGCCGCCGGAAAGACACGCGAGAAAATACAGCGTCTGCGGGCCAAATTCTCCGGGCGCTTTCTCGTAAGCGTCCAGCAGAAAGCGGTACGCTTTTTCATAGCCGTCCTCCGCGGCGGACAGGGCCTGCTCCAATAGATCGTTTTCTTTTTTCAAATTCATGCGGTTCCTCTTTTCGGATTTCAAATATAGTAGACAATATATAACGATTATACTATAAAAACGCCCTGCCGTCTACCACGGATTTCGGCAAAACACCGGAAAAACGCGGCGTGAAGATGACAAAGCAGGAGCTCCTGCGCCAGATCGACAAGCTGGAAAAGAACATGCGCGAGGCAGCAAGG
>CAKUJL010000196.1 GCA_934661715.1 uncultured Oscillospiraceae bacterium
CTATTACCTCACAGCCTTTCTTTTGGTTCTGTGTTTTTAACGATACGCCCGGACGCGTTGTCCGTTTCTTCCGCCATACTGCTTGCGCTTGCCCGCACCCGGTGCTATAATCAGGACAGATAAGGGTGGAGGTGCGGTTTTGCCGCACTCAGGCATTATGGACTTACATGATACCACATTTCGTTGATAACGTCAATTCTTTTGCTGCATTTTTGTGCAGCTTTTTTTATTATTTTTCTTGACAAGGCGAATTCTGGCAGTTAAGCAGAAATTTCCTCGGAAAAACCGCAGAAAAATTGCCCCGGACGCAGAAAACCCTGCATCCGGGGCAAGCTATTATCGCTTTTCAACGAATTTCGTACACTCCCTGTAGGGGCGGACGATCGAGCCGCCCGGCAGGAAACTGTTCAAAACGCGAAACCTGCGGCGAATTCGCAGCTTTTAAGGGAGGACAGGGGCGTCCTCCCCTACAAAGAAGCGAGGCCTGCTGATTGCGCGCAAAAACCTGTTTCCGGCACGTCAGAACGTCAGCCGCATCTGATACCACGTCACGCCGCCGTGTGTGGAGACGGAAACGCCTTCATTCTGAAAGCCGAATTTCGCGTAAAACGGCAGCAGCCGCTCCTTACACGTGAGCACCAGCCCGCGTCTTCCCTGCCGCCTTGCGTCATCGATGGCCGCTTGCAGAAGCGTCCCCGCGCAGCCGCGGCCCCGAAACTCCGGCACGGTGTCCACACCGAAGATCATCTGCCACGCGCCCTTTTCGTCGTGCGCCGCCGCGTCGTCATATAAATCGTCTGTCAAATCCTTTCGGTCGGTCACAAGGCCGTTGACGAACGAGACGATCCGTCCGTCCTCTATACCGAGCCAGAAGTGGTTTGGGTAGTATTGAAGCCTTTTGGAAAGAGAGGCCTTGCTTGCCGCCTCTGCCGCGGGGAAGCACTCGGCCTCTACTGCGGCGATCTCGTTTACGTCGTTTTTTGTAGCTGTTCGGATGATCATAGTTTTTACGTAAGAAGTGAAAAGTAAGAGTGAATAAGGAATAGTGAAAAAGTAAAATCGGTGATGCTCAATGAGCATCACCGATTTTGGCAGGGGATGAGGGATTCGAACCCCCGCAAACGGAGTCAGAGTCCGGTGTGCTACCGTTACACAAATCCCCTAAATGCCTTAGCGCCGAAACGCAAGTATTATTATAGCGATGATCTTCCATTTGTCAAGCGTTATTTTTCAAAATTCCGCAAAACGCGCGAAAAATTCCAAGTCCCCTTCTTCCTGCCGTGGAAAAACGTTCCGCTGTGAACGTCAGAACCACGCGCCGTTTCACACCCCGCAAAGCTGTGCAAGGAAAACCGCCTTGTTTTTGCTAGACGCTTTTGCGGCGAACGCGGCCATATTAACCGTGAAAACACGAAAAGAGGATTTTGCGGGATGAAACAGTATTTACTTGCTCTGCGCCGCGCGGGAGCGGCGTTCTTTTTGGCCTTCGCGCTCTGCATTTCCGCCTTTGCAGCGGAGCCCGGCTATCTCGTTCCGGGCGGCGAGACGGCGGGCATCCGGCTTTCGACCGAAGGTCTGCTCGTGACAAAGCTCGAGCGCGATTCCCCCGCCGGAAAAGCGGGCCTTCGCGTTTCCGACGCCATTATCTCCATTGACGGCCAGACCGTCGCCACGGCCAAAGACGCGTCCAGCCATCTCACACCCGGACAGGGCGTGCGCGTGTGCGTCCGAAGAGGCGAAAAAACGGCGGAATTTTTCATTACGCCCGAAAAAACGCCCACCGGCTGCCGGCTCGGCGTATCCGTCCGCGACAACATTTCCGGCATCGGCACCATCACCTTCTATGACCCCGAGACCGGCGTCTGCGGCGCACTGGGCCACGGCGTAGCGGGACTCACCGGCACGCAGCCGGTCCGGACCACAGGCGGCGTCTTCGTCTCGTCGAGCGTCACAGACGTGCAGAAGGGCGTTCGCGGCACGCCGGGCGAGCTCCACGGAAGCTTTGACGTCACAAATATTCTGGGCACGGTGCGCCAGAATGAAACGCACGGCATTTTCGGCACGCTCAAGGTCTCCCCTGCCCGCGAGGCCGTCAAGGTAGCAGACGCTTCCGAGGTGTATACCGGCCCCGCCGTCATTCTGGCGAACGTGCAGGGCACGCAGGTGCAGGAATATTGTGTGCGCATCGATAAGATTTATGAAAACGCGGATAACGGCCGTGATCTTCTGATCACCGTCACAGACGAGCGCCTGCTTTCCATCACCGGCGGCATCGTGCAGGGCATGTCCGGCAGTCCCATTCTCCAGAACGGCAAGCTCGTCGGTGCGCTCACGCACGTCCTTGTCAACCGCCCCGAACAGGGCTACGGCGTCTTGATGCACAACATGCTCTCGCAGTGCAGCGCCTACCAATAAAACCGTCCCGGGAAACTGGAAAGCTTCCCGGGATGCGCCTATTTCTTTTCCGCGGCCTGTTCGGCACGTTCCTTCGCGGCCTTTTCCCTGTTGTGCTTCGCGATTTCCATCATCTGCTCGTACATCTGTTCGCCGACGCATTTTTTCGCGTATTTGCACCACTGCACGCAGCTGAGCATGTCGTTGTAGATCACAAAGCCGCACTTGTCGCAGACGATTTCCGTGTCGACGGAGAAAATTTCGACGGGATTGCCGCACTGCGGGCAGATCTTCTCCGCGATCGAGATCTCCTTGGATTTGCTCTGACAGCCGGAATACAGCATTGTCTTCGCCCCCTTCTGTGCTTGTCTTTCTGCGAACAGTATACTATAATGAGGCAAGCTGTTATGTTAGATTTCCAACAAAGAAGGTGCCTTCATGCAAAAATATTCTTCGCTGCTGCAAAAATCTCCCCTCTTCGCCTCGATGAGCGCCGAACAGATCGCGTCGGTTCTTCACTGCGTGGGCGCAAGCGTCCGCACCTTCGGCCCCGGCGAGTATATCTTAAGAGCCGGAACCGAGACGCGCGTGATGGGCCTGCTTCTCACCGGCGCGGCGCTGGCCGTGCAGGAAGACCTCTGGGGCGAACGCAACATCATGGGAAAAATCTCCCCGCCCGGCACGTTCGCAGAGCCCTTTGCCGCCACGCCCGGCGCGGTCTTAAACGTCAGCATCGTCTCTCATACGCAGTCGAACGTCATGTTTCTGGACATTTCGCGCCTTCTTACCGTCTGCTCGGAGACCTGTCCGCAGCACGCGCTGCTCATTCGGAACCTCGTTTCCGTTCTCGCGCGGAAAAATTTGCAGCTGAACGAAAAGATCACCCACATGAGCAAGCGCCGCACGCGCGAAAAGCTTTTGTCGTACCTCTCGTCACAGGCCCTTCGCGAAGGAAGCGTCGAATTTGACATCCCCTTTGACCGCCAGCAGCTGGCAGATTTTCTGTGCATCGAGCGCTCGGCGATGTCGGCAGAGCTGTCGAAACTCCAAAAAGAAGGACGCATTGAGACCGACCGCAGCCACTTCCGCCTCATCGCCCCGGAGCTTCGCGAGTCTTAACGAAAGCTTCCGAAAATACCCTCGTTTTTAACAGCGCTTTAACGCCTC
>CAKUJL010000197.1 GCA_934661715.1 uncultured Oscillospiraceae bacterium
GACGCCGGAGACATCGGCGGTATAGGTGGAAAGAAAGGCTTGCGTCTGTTTCATAGGCAGCTTTCACACCCCAATCCTTTTTGCTGGATGAAATCGCGTGCGTCGCGCTCGGTTTCAAATGCTTCTTCCATCAGCTCTGCCATCCGGCGGATACCGTCGAAGCCAAAAAGTCCGCCGCCCTCGACGATGTTCACAAAGTGCTTCGTACCCGTAAAATACGCGGCCTTCTGCCCGATGGCAAGCGTCTTTTTCTCCGTTTCGCGCGGCAGCACGCGGAGCTTGACCTGCACGGTGGCGTAGAGCTCGATCTCCGGCGCGTTTTTTTGCAGCCAGTGGAAATCCTCCATGTCGTCTGCTGCAATGGCGTCGGCGTAAATGCGCGTGACGCGGAAGCCGTGCTCCAAAAGACAGCGGGCCAGACTCATCGGCGCGGGAACAGCGGTGTAGTCGATCGCGATTTCCGTCTCGCCGAGAAGCTGCTTCGCATGCCTAAGCGCAGAATCGGCTCGTTCTTCGTCCTGCGAAGCGTCATAGCTTGTTCCGAGCACGTCGCACAGCAGGCGGAGATTTTTCCGGATGGTTTCCGCCGTGAAGGTCAAAGGCAGGTACAAAAACGTTCCGCCGAGCCGGTTGGAAAGGGCCTCCGCGCCCGCCTTCGCCGGGGGATTGTAGGCGATGTGCACGTTGGATGCGCCCATATTCTGATAGTCCTCGTAGGTTTTGCAGCAGGTAATGTCCCGAAGCAGCCGCCCGGATTTACGGATGATCTTCACGAGCTCAGAGGTTTCGTCCGTCGGAAAGCAGTTGCCGAGAATGTTGACCCCGCCGTCTGCCGTCTGGGGCCGGACAAGCGAATACAGCTGCCGCCGCATGAGCTGGTCGGGGGTCAGGCCGCTTTTTCGCATGATGGGGTTCATGTAGCAGTCGGTAAAATCGACCGTGGGGAATCTGTTTCGAAGCTCCCGATAGCAAAGCGCCAGATCGCAGCCCAGAAAATGATGGATGCAGCTCGTAAAGACGAGCACCGCGGGCGGCAATTGGGGAAGCCTATTCAAAATGTCCGTGACGCCTTCAATGATGAGCGTCTCCATGTCGCCGTCTAAAACATTGTTTTCCTTGATGGTAATGGTCGAAAACCGGCTCTGCGCGTGCATTTCCGCAGCCGTCAGCACCACGCCGCGCAGACAGTTCCCCGCGCAGACATAGATCTGGTGCGCTCCCGGGATCAGCATTCCGATGTGGACAATGTTCCACACGCCTCTGGCCGGTGCGCCGTATTCAAGCCCCGACACAAAGGGCGACGGCGACTGCACGTCTCCCAGATGCACCATTGCGCCGTCCAACGCGTCAGGCGTTACACGCTTCAACATGGCGCCACCTCGCACGCGCGAAGCACCGCGTCGGCCAAAGCCCGGTACTGCGCCGCCATTTCGCTCTCCGGGAAGGCCTCGATGACCGTTTTGGAAAGCTCCTCGGCCTGCTGGACCGTCTGGCTGAAGGGGAGGCTTCCGACGATGCCGGACGAAATGTCCTCTGCCAGCTCGCGCACCTTTTCTTCCTCGTTTTTGACATTTCGCCGGTTGAGGATCAAGCCGCCGAGCGAAGCGTAGCCGCGGCCCTTGAAATTATCGATCGCCATCGCGATATTGGCCGCCGCGTGCAGCGCCATATTTTCGCCCGAGGTCACGATGAAGACTTTGTCTGCGTAGCCCGTGCGCATCGGCATGGAAAAGCCGCCGCACACCACGTCTCCCAGCACGTCGTAGAACACAACGTCGGGCTGGAACGCGTCATACGCGCCCTTTTCCTCCAGCTTTTCAAGCGCCGCGATGATGCCGCGCCCCGCGCAGCCGAGACCCGGCGTCGGGCCTCCTGCCTCCACGCAGACAACGCCGCCGAAGCCGGTGACGGCCATGTCGGAGAGGGTAAAGTCGTTTTTCCGTTCGCGCATGAGCCCGAGCGCGGTGTGCATTTGCGCCCCGTGCGTCAGAAGCGTCGTCGAGTCCGCCTTCGGGTCGCAGCCGATCTGCATCACGCGAAGACCTTTTTCGGCCAGGGCAGCCGCCAGATTCGAGACCGTCGTTGATTTTCCGATGCCGCCCTTGCCGTATACCGCGATTTTGATCATGTCCGTGTCCTCCCGTCCGTAAAATCGCCGCGGCCCACCGCGACCGTATAGCCGATGGCCTGCATCTGCTCTCGAAGCTTTTGAAGACTCGACGCGCCCGAGTCCTCGATACCGGCCTTGTGATCATAAAGAAGATACTTTTTCCGCACCGCCATCGGAGACAGATTCGGCATCACCACGTTGCAGCCGGAAAGAACGCCTTCCTGCCGCCCATTTCCGTCCAGCGTGCCGAGCGCCGTCGTCGCCGGAAGCAGTGCGTCCGGCAGCAGCAGCCGCACAAGACTCAGAAAATAGAGCGTCTTGACCGCGCTTCCCGCCGGAAAATCGCGGAACGGCGTGTCCTTGTGCGGAATAAACGGCCCCATGCCGACCATTTCGGGCTTTAATTCCGCCAGAAATGCAAAATCCGAGGCCAGCGTATCGGCCGTCTGATAAGGAGCGCCGATCATCATGCCCGTCCCCGTCTGAAAGCCAATCTCTTTTAAGTCCAAGAGACATCGCATCCGGTTCGAAAGCGTCTGCGCCGCCGGATGGAGCTTTCCGTAGTGCACGGGATCCGCCGTCTCGTGGCGAAGCAGGAACCGGTCCGCGCCTGCGTCAAAAAACGCCTGATACGCCTCGCGCGATTTTTCGCCGATCGAGAGCGTGATGGCGCACGCTGGGTACGAAGCGCGGATTTTCCGCACCAGAGCCGTAATTTTCTCGTCCGTCCACCAGACGTCTTCGCCGCCCTGTAAGACGAACGTGCGGTAGCCGAGCCGGTAGCCCTCTTCGCAGCAGCTTAAAATTTCGTCCTCTGTCAGCCGGTAGCGCGAGACGCACTTGTTAGACCGGCGGATGCCGCAGTAATAGCAGTCGTTTTTGCAGTAGTTCGTAAACTCCACGATGCCGCGGAAAAAGATCTGCTTTCCGAAGCGCTCCTGCGCCCGTGTGCGGGCAAGGTCTCTTGAAAACAGCTGATCGTCTTCTGAAGCTTCCGTGATCAATTGCACCCAGCCCTCGTGGCCGGGAAGTTCGCCTTGCGAGAGCGCCGTGATTCGTTTCTGGATATCGTTCATAGCGGCCTCCTTTACGCGCCGTGCCCCATGGACACGGGGATGACGTCCTGATACACGCCGGTGGGCGTCTGGATGCCGCCGATGACCGCGTGGACGCCGAAAAATTCCGAAATGCAGTCCTCGGTCACCACGTCTTTGGCCTTCCCGTAGACGCTCTTTCCGCCGCGGCCCAGCATGAGGGCCTTGCTGGCTCTTCTGAGCGCGTGCGCCGGGAAATGCGTGTTGAAAATGACCGTGAGGCCGGCCTTGGCCAGATCTTCGATCGTGTCGAGCACCAGCAGCTGGTTTTTGAAATCGAGGTTCGACTCCGGCTCGTCGAGCACCAGAACGCCGGGCTCAGAGGCCAGCGCCCTTGCAATGAGCACCATC
>CAKUJL010000198.1 GCA_934661715.1 uncultured Oscillospiraceae bacterium
CAGCTTCATCTGTTTGTCAAGAACTTTTTTCGATCTTTTTCGAAGTTTTTCTTGACTCGCATCCGCTTTGCCGCCGCTCTCTCGAGCGCTCGCATATATTATCAAAGCAAAAGCCTTTTGTCAACCCCTTTTTTCGAATTTTTGCAAATTATTTTATGGCTACTATTAGTTGTGTTAATAATGGCCCGATCCCCCAAAATATGGCCGCGCCCAGCGCCCACACCTCCGGCCCGATACCCCGCGTCGCGAACATCAGCCCGAACGCCAGCACGCCGAGCGCCGCGCTTGCCCATTTCTTTTCCCGCAAAGCCGGAACCGCCGTGTCCAGCTGCGCCCTGCAAGCGGCAAAAAGCAAGCTCTCGAGCGCGAAAAAGCCAATCAGAAGCGCCGCCGAGACAAGCGGCTCGAACCGCTCCATCACGTCCAGCACGCTCAAACTCTGGCTCACCGTGTAAAACGGCTGTGATAGCCCCATCGTCAGCCGCGGCGATAAGCACCCCGCCGTCACCGCAGCCAGCGCCGCAGGGCCCAGCACCAGCAGCGCCAGCCACCCGCCCTTCACCCGTCCGCGCCTTCCCGGCAGAAACCGAAGGCACGTCAATGCCAGCATCGGCGGCAAAACCTCGATCGTCTGCCGGGCTGCTCCCCACGGCGTGAGCCACGAGAGCTTCACCTGCCGCGCCGCGCTCAGAAGTACAATTGTATATAGTGCCGCCAGGATCAGGCTCACCACGCCGCAGACCCGCGCCGCCTGTTCCGCACCCTTCCGGTTCGCAAGCGCTGCCAGCACCAGAAGCACCGGCCCTGCAAGCTTCCCCGTCTCGTCCGGAAACGCCAGATGCGCCTGGGACGCCGTCTGCGCCGCGGAAACCAGCGCAAACGCCGCCCCAAGAACCAGCCACACGCGCCCAAAGCCCTTTCCGAACGCCCGATACGTCAGCTCCCGCAGATCAAACGCGCCGTCTCCGAGACACGCCGTCAGTCCAAAATAGACCGCCGCGATCGCGCACCCGAGCAGAACCCAGCCCCAGCCGAGCCCCGCGCACGTCAGAACCGCCGGAACCGTCACCGCGCCAAAGCCCCACGCGCCGACCTGCCGCGCGGAAATCCTATCGTCCAAGCCGGAATCCTCCTTCCGCGCGAACCAGCACCGGTGCCTCCGGCGTTTCGTTCAGCAAAAGCGCAGCCCGCGCCCGGCTGAGCGTCAGATCTCCCGGATGCGCCTGCAAAAACGCGAGCGCCCCGCGCACATCCTTCGCCTCGCCCGCCGCACGATATAATTTAGCCGCCGGACGCAGCTGCCCGCTCACGCTCACCTGCGGCATGAGATACCACGCCTTCTGCGTCACGATCACGTGCTCCGCCGTCTGCGTAAAGAGCTTCCCCGCGCACCCGGCCCTTAAGTCCGAAAACGCCGCGTCGAGGTTGACCCCGCGCCCCATGTCGCCCGTATCCGCCGTCAGCGTGACAAGCCCTTCCTCCGTGTCGACCACCAGCGCCTGCACGGGCTTCAGCTCGGAAGCGTCCGTGCTCGTCCCGCCAAACCGCGACAGAAGCGTCAGCACGCCCAGCGCCACCAGAAAAATCGCAAGCTTCTTCAAATCCTTCACCTCTGATTTTTATCGTCCTGCGGCGCAAGATCCGCGTCCCGGTATTTCTGCTTCACCAGCCGCGGCCGCAGCATGGCCTTCGCCATCTCCGCTTCTCCAAACGGCGCGAGATAGCTTCTTCCCAGACTCTCCAGCCCCGCCAGATGCGTCAGCAAAAGAAGAAGCCCCACCGTCACGCCAAAAAGCCCCCACGCGCCCGCCAGAATCGTCAGCGCAAACCGCCACAGCCGCACCGCGTCCGAAAGCTCCCGGTTTGGAAGCGTAAAGCCGCAGATCCCGCTCGACGCCGTGACAATGAGCGCCGCCGGAGATACCAGCTTCGCGTCCACCGCCGCCGTGCCCACGACGAGCCCTCCGATGATCGACACCGCCGTCCCGATCGCCTGCGGCAGGTGAAGCCCCGCCTGCTGCAAAAGCTCGAACGCGCACAAAAGCCCCAGCACCTCCAGAAGCGTCGAAAACGGCACGTCCTGCTTGCTCTCAATGACGGACAGCAGCAGCTTCGTCGGCAGCATCTGCTGGTGGAACATCGCCATCGCCGCGTAAATCGCCGGCAGCAGCAGACTGAGTCCAAGCGCCGCGTACCGCAGAAGCCGCAGCATGGACGCCGACAAAAAGTCCGTCGCCCGATCCTCCGGCGAGCGCATCAGCCCCGAAAGACGCACCGGCGCCAGATATCCCAGCGGCAGCCCGTCGGCCAGCAGCCCCACCTGCCCGTCCAGCAGTCCCTGACAAAAATGATCCGTCCGCTCCGTGTACTCCAGAAGCGGAAACGCCGTCGCCCGCGACCCCGTCACATACTCCTCGATCGCCGCCGGAGACAAAAGCCCGTCAATGTCGATGCTTGCCAGCCGCTGCTCCATCCGCGCCGGAAGCGCCGGGTCGGTGAGCCCGTCTACCCAGCAGACCGTCACCTTTGTAAGCGTCCGTCTTCCAACGAGTGTTTCGCGCAGCCGCAGATCGGGCGTCCGCAGATGCCGCCGGACAAGACTTGTATTCGTCCGCAGCGTCTCGGTCAGCGCGTCCTTTGCGCCCTTGACAGTATTCTCGGTCTCCGGCGCAGACGGCCCGCGCTTTTCCCCGGTCTTGACCTCGCAGGCAAGCGCCCTTCCCGTCTCCGGGAACAAAACGACGCAAAACCCGTTGACCAGCAGCTCCGCCGCCTCGGTTTCGTCCTTCGCTTCCTTGACCGCCGCGCACCAGACCCCGCCGCGCATAAGCTTCAGAAACAGAATCTCCTCCCGCTCTTCTCCCGCGATCTCTGCCAGCGGCCGCACCACATACTCCGCAATATCTCTGCCCGACGTCAGCCCGTCGAGGAAAAACACCTCCAGAAGCTTCCCCGCGCAAAGAACCTTCCGCCGCTCAAAATCCGCCGCGTCCCGAAACTTCGCCGCAAGCGCCTGTGCCTGCACCATCGCCTCTCACCTCTTGCGGATTATTGTGCCGCGGCAGGGAAAAACTATACCGCAGCATTTGCATATACAGCGCAAATATGATAAGATAATATGAATCATTTTGGAAAACCAGCGCGAATTTCCGCGCCCTACAATAATTATAATAGAATGTGGAGCGATACCATGTACGAATTCATCACCGAAAAAACGCTTCCCGAATACGAAGCCTTCGTCCAGTCCCACCCCAAGGGAAACTTCGCCCAGAGCTATCTCTGGGGCAAACAGAAGCCCATGTGGAAATGGGACGCCATCGCCGTGCGCGGCGAAGACGGGAAAATCAAAGGCAGCCTCGCCGTCATGACGCGTAAGGTCCCCGGCATCGGAAGAACCTTAATGTATGGCTGCCGCGGCCCCGTGTGCGATCTGGACGACCGCGAGACCCTCTCGCAGCTTTTAGACGGCGCGAAGGCTCTGGCGAAAAAATACAAGTCCTACGTCATCAAGATTGACCCCGACGTT
>CAKUJL010000199.1 GCA_934661715.1 uncultured Oscillospiraceae bacterium
CGTAGAGTCCGGCGTAGCCAAGCGAAATGGTGGAATAGCCGCCGTAAAGAAGGCGGTCGATCGGCTCGCCCTTCGGCAGGCGCGCCAGCGCGCCGTACTGCCAGAGGATGGGCGCCGCGTCGGAGAGCGTGCCCTTCAGGCGGTTGTGGCGGCACATGAGCGCGCGGTAGCAAAGCTCCAGCCGCTCGTCAAAAATCTGCCAGAACTTATCCAGCGCGCCCGCAGAGGAAAGCGCCACGTCCACCAGGTTGATCGTGACCACGCCCTGGTTGAACCGGCCATAGTATTTGGGCTTTCCGGGCTCGTAGTTTCCGGCGTTGGCGATATTGTCCCAGCCGTTGCCGGAGCGGTCCGGCGTCAGGAAGCTGCGGCAGCCCATGCAGGTATACACGTCGCCGTGGCCCGGCGTTTCGCCCTTGGAGAGCTTGAGCTCGCGCATTTTCTTTTCGGAGATATAATCCGGTACCATGCGCCGGGCCGTGCAGCGCGCGGCGAGCTTCGTCAGATACCAGTAGCGGGAGCCCTCGGTAATGTTGTCCTCCTCCAGAACGTAGATGAGCTTTGGGAAGGCCGGCGTAATCCAGACGCCCTTCTCATTCTTGACGCCCTCGATGCGCTGGTTGAGCGTTTCTTCGATGATGATGGCAAGATCCGCGCGCTCGGCCTCGCTGCGCGCCTCGCCAAGATACATGAAGACTGTGATGAACGGTGCCTGGCCGTTCGTGGTCATCAGTGTGACGACCTGATACTGGATGGTCTGCACGCCTCTGCGGATTTCATCGCGCAGGCGCTTTTCCACCACGCGGGAAATCTGCGCCTCGCTGGCTTCGGTTCCAAAGTCGCGGAGCTCTTCCAGCACGCTCCTGCGGATTTTCTGCCGCGAAACGTCGACAAACGGCGCAAGGTGCGTCAGGCTGATGGACTGGCCGCCGTACTGGTTGGAGGCGATCTGGGCGATGATCTGCGTGGCGATGTTGCAGGCCGTGGAGAAGCTGTGCGGCTTTTCGATGAGCGTGCCGGAAATGACCGTGCCGTTCTGGAGCATGTCCTCGAGATTGACAAGGTCGCAGTTGTGCATATGCTGCGCGTAATAGTCCGCGTCGTGGAAGTGGATGATGCCGGCCTCGTGCGCCTCGACGATCTCCTGCGGCAGCAGCATCCGGCGCGTCAGGTCTTTTGATACCTCGCCCGCCATATAGTCGCGCTGGACGGCGTTGACGGTGGGGTTCTTGTTGGCGTTTTCCTGCTTGACCTCTTCGTTGTTGGATTCAATCAGGGTCAGAATCTTGTCGTCGGTTGTGTTGGACTTTCGCACCAGCGAGCGGGTATAGCGGTAGGTGATGTAGTTTTTTGCGACCTCATACGCGCCGTGCGCCATGATCTGGTGCTCGACCAGATCCTGAATTTCCTCGACGGAAAGTGCCCGGTTCATCGACTGACAGCTCAGCTCCACGCTCTCGGCAATGCGCCGAATCTGCATGGGGGTCAGCCGCTCGGACTCTTCGACGACGTTGTTGGCCTTCGTGACGGCGGCGATAATTTTCATGATATCGAAAACGGCTTCCGAACCGTTGCGCTTGATGATCTTCATGCTGCTCTCCCTCTTTCCAAATTCTATGTAACGTCTTCCTGACAAACGTGATGCAGGAAAATTCAGAGTATGAATGTTTTCCTGCATACGCGAATACTATATATTGTGGCTGAAATCCGGAAGGACAACAAAATGTAGTCCCTTCGAAAGCGCCATAGACAATATACTAAATCGCAGATGCCTTGTCAAGACTAAAAACTGGATTTGAAACAAAATGTAGTGTTAAAAAAAGAGAAAAAAGCCGTGGAACACAACATATAGTGTTCCACGGCCTGAACGCACAGCAAAAGCGTCCGGTTTATCTACCACTTGTTTTCGACCTTTTCGGCAAAGCCGAAGAAATCGCGCACAAAAAGTTCGCTTCCATCGTCCAGAACGGCCCTTCCCGTGAACCTTCCGAAGACCTGATGCTGGTCGGATTTGAGAAGCTTGAAGTCCGTGCAGGCGGCGCGGTCGAGAACGGGCGCAAAATCCATTTCGAACCTTCCGTCGGAGCTTGTAAAGCGCCACGGGGACAGGAAATCCTCTTTTCCGTCCTTGAAGGGTATCTCAAATGTGATATGCTCCAGCTTGTGAAGCCTGCCGTTATAGAACAGCGCGTTCTCCGTCGCCGCCGAGGTATCGCCGAAGCCGTAGCCGAGGTTCCAGCCGAACGGCACGCCGTCTAAAACGCCCGACGCGCTCGACCAGTACCACGTGTTGTGATACGTCCAGACGCCGCGTCCCCAGTCCAGAACGGCGAAGAACCGGTCAGAAGTCAACTCAAAGCGCTCTTTGCCGAGCTCGATCCAGCCCGAAGCGCGAAGGCAGTTGATCTTCTGGTTGTAGTAAAAATGGCCGGGCTTTTGAAACGGCGTTGCGATGACGATGCTGTCCTCCGGCTCGTCCGTGAGCGTGACAATGCCCTCGATGGCGTCCTTGCCGCGGAAGGCATCCATATGGAACGACAATTGCCGCGCCCCGTCCTCGTGGTAAAAGGCCAGCGCGTATCCGGACGCCGCAATTTCGCTGGCGCCCAGCCGGGAGGTCTCCGGCAGACCCGTCTTTCCCATCGGGAAAAAGCGCATGGGGCTTTTGGTGATCTCCCATCGCTCGTCGAAGTTCAGAAACGAAATGGAGCTAAGGCCCATGTAGCCGTTGTCCGCGATGGTGAGGGCAAGGCCGATGTGGCCGTCGGTGATGAGATAGTAGTCCCATTCCTTGATGCGCGTTTTTGGCGCCCGGATCTCCTGCCGGCAGTAGACCGGAAGCAGGCTTCTTGCCCAGCCGGGTTCGCGCAGATCGCCGTTTGCGTCCAGCAGGGGAGCGGCCGAGGTGATTTCATGCTGCGTCATAAAGCTTCCTCCTTGTTTGTGTAGGGTGTATCTGAAAACTCCCAATGTGACCGGCAGCGAGGAGTTTTTGCGCTGAGCAAGACATTTTTCCGCAGGAATACTGACGTATTTCAAGGAAAAATGGCGCGGCGCAGCGTGAAAAGACCCGCTGTCCGGGTGCGTTGGGAGTTTTCAGATACACCCTAGGCATCCAGAAACCGCTTCAGTGCGGCTCTTACGCGCTCGGGTTCGACGAGATAGCTCTTGCCGTGCTCCGCGCCGGGAACCAGAACGAGCTCCCTGGGGCTTTTGCAGGCGGCGTAAGCCTCCTTCGTCATTTCGCAGGGGACAAATTTGTCGCCCGTGCCGTGGATGAAGAGGATCGGATATTTGCTCTCGCGCACAGCGTCCAAAGTCGACGCGTCATGCAGCCCGAAGCCCGCGAAAATTTTTGTGAACGCGCTGCACAGCGGAAGGAAAACCTTGACCGGCAGCTTCGGATAGTCCCGGTGCAGGACGCTTTTTGCGATGTCGCTGGGGCTTGTGAAGCCGCAGTCGGCGATGATGCACCGCACGTTTGCCGGGAAGTCAAAGCAGCTTGCAAGCAAAACCGTCGT
>CAKUJL010000200.1 GCA_934661715.1 uncultured Oscillospiraceae bacterium
CCGGTGCCGATGTTGTAGGCCTTGGCGAAGCTGCCCTGATTGATGGCCACGGCGAGGCAGTCGAGGGAGTTGATATAGATGAGGGGCTCTCCGACGTAGACATCGGCAAAGCTCTTGGCATACGTCAGAATATTGCGGTACAAAACGCGTGTGTCGTTCTGGACCTGAATTTCCGCGCGGTCGCCGAACTGAAGCCCCAGCGTTTTGAACAGCGAATTGGGGATATTCGTCCACAAAGAGCCGAAGCGCACGTCGAGAACGTCGATCGTTCCGCTGACGCTGCCGTCAGCAAGCTTCGTCGCGGGCGTCGTGGGAAGCTCGATGACGGTTTCCGGGTCTGCCTCGGGGCCGACCTGTTCGAACGTGATGATGCCGGCAGCCAGACGGGCGCCCGTGTAGGCGTAGATGTCCCGGCCGTGGAAGGTGTAGCTCTCGCCGGAGTTGGGCAGGCGGTTGACCGACTCGTCGATGACGCGCACGGCCGAAAGCCCAACGTGCTTTTTGATGTGCGTGAGCGTGCCGTTGTCGGGTGTGACGATGAAGTGGCCGTCTCTGGTTTTCGCGACGATGCTGCGCCTCGTCGAGCCGACGCCGGGGTCGACCACGGAGACGAACACCGAGCCCGCCGTCCAGTACGCGACGGTCTGCGTCAGGCGGTAGCTTGCCTCCCAGATGTCATAGGGCGTAATGTCGTGGGTCAGATTCTGGATGGTCAGCTGCGGACAGACGGAATAGGCCACGCCGTACATGGCGCAGACCGCGCCGTCCTGTAGACCGAAATCCGATTGCAAAATCAGCGGCTGCATAACATACCTCCGAAAAAACTGGTCTGTTCTGGATACTGTTAGCATACCCTTTTCCCGCCCATCTGTCAAGCGCTCCCGCCATTTCCGGACAGAAAGCAGGGATTTCAGAGCATTTTCGGCGAGAGTGACGAAAAACAGCCGGTGCATTGTTTGGCTTTTTACGACAGAACGCAAACCTCCCGTTTTTACCGCGGAAGCCTGCGTTTCATGCGCCCGAGCACCCGCTTTGTTTCAAATTCCCGCAGCACGGGCCGCGTTTTTTCTGCCCAGCTCTGTATATCCTCCCGCGTCAGAACCGGAAGTCCCAGAAGGAGCTCGTCATACACGCGGGAAAGCGCCGCGACCTGCACACCGATGGCTTTGCCGTAAAGCAGCTCTGCTTCGTCCGTCAGCCGGGTTTCAAGATACTTTTTCTGATAAATTTCCGCATAGCGATCCATCAGCGCTTTCACGCGTGCATCTTCGAGAAACTGTATCTCCATTGCTGCCTTTTCCGCTTCCTTTGCCGCAGCATACGCTTTTTCCCAGTCCTGCTCGAGCGGCCGGAGCGCTTCAAATACGCTGTACTCCTCGCTTCCGGGTGAAAACAGGATCACCGCACAGAGAAATCTGGAGGTTGCCGCGCTTGTCCGAAGTCCTTTTTCAAGAATGCGGCAGAGCTTTTTATAGATCGCGCCGACCTCGTAGTAGACCGCCGCCCGCTTTTCAAACAGCACGCCCTTGTTCTGCGCACCGATGGCCAGCAGCGAAATGACGACCGCCAGCGCCGAAAGCAGCACAGACAGCCCGCCTTCGTTTTCCGAGAACCATTTCGCAAGCGTTCCGAAAAAATCCATGCGTTTTCCTCCTTCCAACGTGCAGTGGCTCGCCGTGTCTCCGGCAGACTTTGCTCTGATTTTCATCTTATCACACTTTTGTTCCGGTTACAATGTGCCGCGCCGGCGTGCGGCGCAATCAAGCAGTTCGTGCCGATGCGCACGAAAGCCTATACGCAGCCTGTTTCAGGCCCTGCGCGTTTTTCCCGTGATTTGTCCCAATTTGCGGAAAAGGCGCACATAAGTACATATTATTGGACACAAAATATGGTATGATACACGCAGTCAAGGGTGAAAGGGGCTGCGTGCTGTGTTTGTTGTGCTGGATATGGAGTGGATCGAGGACGCCGGCGGCTGCCGGAGTCTGACGCAGCTGTATGCCGCGCGTGTCGACGAGCGGTGGAACGCTGTGCGCAGCTTTGACGCGCTGGTGCGCCCGCGAGAGCCGCATCGTGCGCCGTGGGAACATATGGCGTTCAGCGGCTACGCGCCCGAGGAATTCTGCGCCGCGGGGACGGAACGCGACTGCGTGGAGCGGTTTTTCCGCTGGCTCCAGCCGGACGACGTGATTTGCTGCTGGCAGTTTGAGACAAAAAATACGCTGGAAGCGCTGTTTCGCCGCAGCTTTTCCGGCGCGTTTTCCGTGACCGTTCTGTGCATGAACAAAAAGGTCCGCGCCATCGCCGAACGACGCGGCATCCGCTGCTTTCCGCTGTACAGGATCGCAGAGGCCGCCGGGCTCACCGTTCCCGCGCCGGAGCACCGGTCCAGCTGTGACGTTTCGGTCATGCTGGCGCTGTTTCAGACGTTGGAGCTCCCGCAGGAGCCGCCGCAAACGCAGAGCGCGAAGCCGCCGCTTTCCCGGCAGGAGCGAAACGAAAGGATCATCGCAAACGCGGGCTACACCTATCTGTTCTCCCCCACGTCCGGCGTTTTTCATCTTCGCACCTGCAAGCAGCTGCTGCGCGTCAAGGACCTGCGCGGGACCGTCTATTATGCCTCCGCCGCAAAAACGCGCAGACCCTGTAAGCTCTGCCATCCGGACATGCAGGTTCCCCTCGACCGCCCCGTCAAGCCGCGCCCGGAAAAGGCCGCAGCGGAAGCCCCCGCGTCAGACGAGCCCGTAAGCACCAGGCTTCTGGGCAATCAATACGCGCTTTTGCCGCCGTCTCGCATCGTCGGCTGCTGTCACAATGCGCTGCATCCGGGAAAGCTGACAAAGCAGCTTCTGAAGCAGCACGACTGTCTCGGAAAAGCCTGCCGGTTTTTTGAAAAATACGAGGACGCGGCATACTGGATCGAGCATCGCCGGCAGGAGGAATGCAAATTCGCGAAAAAGCTTGCCCGGCAGCAGAAAAAAGAGCAGGCCGCCGCACAGGCCGCGCATCAGGCGCTTGCCGCGCAGCTTCAGTCCTTCGCCGGCGAGGCCGGATACGCCATGCAGATCGTCCGCGTGGACGAGGAAGGGAAAAACCGGTATCGCGTCTTTTACGTATCGGAAAACCCGTTTGCCGACGGCGACCGCTTCCCGGAGCTTCTCGACGCCGCCCACGCCCGCTTTCCGGCATACCGCCTTCGTCTGCGGCACATCCGCGACATAGACGGCCATTTTGTAACGATCGAAGAATACCGGCAGCGCGTGCGGAAATAGCCGCGCACGGCCCGGAACAGAATTCTGCATAATCTGCTGTTCGCGGCAAACAATAGCTTTGTAGTATTTAACAGACAAGGGAGATTTCGATATGAAAGCAACTGGTATTGTTCGCCGCATCGACGACCTCGGCAGAGTCGTCATTCCCAAGGAGATCCGCCGCACCCTCCGTATCCGCGAGGGCGACCCGTTGCAGACAGCATTGACACAGTGGGAGAAATTCTGCTTCGCAATGGCCGATTTG
>CAKUJL010000201.1 GCA_934661715.1 uncultured Oscillospiraceae bacterium
CTCATGTTGAACGTGACCATGCACTGGTACTGGTTCCAGATGTTGACCATCCGGTCGACCTTTTCATCGCCGGTCTCGGCGTGGTAATTGGAAAGAAGCTTGTTCCAGTATTTTTTAAGCGCGTCCATCGCCGCGTCAAACTGCGTACTTGTGCGGTAGTTTCCGATCATCGCGTGCGCTCTTGCCTTGCCAATAATGCCGGGCGCTTCGAACTTCTCGTCCTCCGGGTTTTCGATATAGCCGAGGCCGAGCAGCAGCTCCTGCGTCTGGCCGGGAAGCAGCTCGAGCCCAAACTGCATCGCGCCGACCGGGGCCCAGCCGTGCGCCATGGAATTCGTGCAGCGTCCGTTCAGAACCGCCTCGGGCGCGGCAGGGGAGCCGTAGACGCCGATGAAGGCGTCCCGCGCGGTATCGAAGGCGTCAAAGGGGCGGCTGGCCCAGAAAACGGCGTAGTGGTCGCGGCGCTCGCGGTACTCGGATTTGTGGTAGATCGCGTCGGGCTCGACCTCCACCTCGCCGATGGAGAAGTTCCGCTGGAAATTGGAGCTGTCGTCCATCGCGTCCCAGAGGCAGAACTCGACATACGGGAAAACGTCCAGCGTTTTTGTTTCCTGCGTTTCGTTTTTGAGCGTCAGCCGCAGCAGAAGGCAGTTTTCTCCCTGCGGCACAAGAAGCGTCTGCGAGGCGCTCACGCCGTTTTTCCTGCCTTCGATCACGCTGTAGCCGAGACCGTGGCGGCAGGTGTAGCCGTCCAATTCCGTTTTGGAGGGCTGCCAGCCGGGGTTCCAGACGGTGTCGCCATCTTTGATGTAGACGTGAAAGCCCTCCTGATCGAGCGGGCAGTTATTGTAGCGGTAGCGCGTGAGTCTTCTGAGTCTCGCGTCGCGGTAGAAGCAGTAGCCGCCCGCGGTATTGGACACGAGCGCGAAGAAATCCTCGCTTCCGAGATAGTTGATCCACGGCAGCGGCGTGCGCGGACTGGTGATCACGTACTCGCGGTTCTGATCGTCGAAATGGCCGAATTGCATCAAAAAACCCTCCTTCGCCGGGGTGTGTTGTCCGGTACCGGCAGAATCGAAATCGTTTAAGTATTCAAGATGACAAAATCTAACCATTACAATAGCGGCTTTTTGCGCAAAATGCAAGACGTTTTTTCGCGTTTCCCGCCGGAAATACGAAATTTTTTGTTTTCCGGCCAAGGGCAGGGGAGAGAGACCAAAAGTTTCGGAGCGTTAAGCTGTCAAATGCGCTAAATTTACGTGACAGACTTGAGCAGAACAGACAAACTTCACCGCAAGCGCCAAAAATCGCAAAATCCCTCTTGCATTTTTGGCGCAAATCCGCTATTTTGGAGTTACGAAAACGATTAAGCGATTTCGCAGAACGAACGGAGGGACGCGGCATGGTCTCGATGAAGGATATCGCAAAAGCCTGCGGCGTTTCGGTCGCGACGGTCAGCAAGGCCCTCTCCGGCCAGTCCGATATCGGCGAGCAGACGAGGCAGCTCATCTGCAAAACGGCAGACTCCCTCGGCTATATGACAAACTCCGCGGCGCGGGCGCTCAAAACGAACCGGACCTATAACATCGGCGTTCTTTTTGTCGACGAGCGCAGAAGTGGTCTTGCGCACGAGTATTTTTCCGCGGTACTCGAGAGCCTCAAGGTCGAGGCCGAGGCCAACGGCTACGACATCACGTTTATCAACCGCAACGTCGGCAAGAAGGCCACGACCTATTTGCAGCACTGCCAGTACCGCGGCGTCGACGGCGTGGTCATCGCCTGCGTCGATTTTGACGATCCGCAGGTTCTCGAGCTCGTCAATTCCCGGCTGCCGCTGGTGACGATCGACCACGTGTTCAATAACCGCGCGGCGGTCGTTTCCGATAACGTGCGCGGCATGGAAGAGCTTGTACGCTATGTCTATTCCAGAGGCCACCGCCGCATCGCGTTCATCCACGGCGAGCGCACCTCTGTTACCGAAAACCGCCTGACGGGCTTTTACCGGGCGTGCGACGCGCTGGGGCTCGACATTCCCGAGGAATACGTCCGCGAGGGCGTTTACCACGACCCCGACCGCTGCGCCGAGCTGACGCAGGAACTTCTGCGTCTGGACGTGCCGCCGACGTGCATTTTGATGCCCGACGATATTTCCAGCATCGGCGGCGGAAACGCCATCCGGCGTCTGGGGCTCAGAATTCCCGAGGATCTGAGCGCAGCCGGCTACGACGGCATCCAGCTTTCCGGCGTCATGAACCCGCCGCTCACCACCTACCGGCAGGACACAAAGGCGCTTGGAAAAACCGCCGCGGCCAAGCTCATCGAGCTCATCGAAAAGCCAAGAACGGCGCTTGTTGACCGGATCCTGATTCCGGGAACGCTCGTCGAGGGTGCGTCTGTTCTGGCCATCGACCCCGAAGAATAAGGTGATATCTGCTTTGGCAGAGCACATAGATCTGGTAACCCTATCTACAATTTCAACAGGAGGAATTCACATGAAAAAGTATCTCGCGTTACTTCTTGCCGCGCTCATGCTTGTGACCGTATTCGCAGGCTGCGCCAGCACCGCGGAAACGACCACCGACGCGCCCGCCGCTTCCACCGAGACGGCTGAGCCCGCCAAGACCGAAGAAACCGCCAGCGAAGAAGCGCCCGCTTCCGAAGAGGGCAAGGTCTTCAACATCTACGCATGGAACGAAGAGTTCAAGGGCTTCTTTGAAAAGTACTACACCGTTCCCGAGGGCGTGAGCGTCAACTGGATCATCACCCCGAGCGCGGACGGCGCCTATCAGGATAAGCTCGACGAGGCGCTTCTCAATCAGGAGAACGCATCGGACGACGACAAGGTCGACCTGTTCCTGGCTGAGGCCGACTACATCCAGAAGTACACCGAGTCTCCCGTCACGCAGGACATCACCGCTCTCGGCGTGACCGACTTCTCCAACACCTATGCATACACCGTGCAGGCCGCGTCCGACGCTTCCGGCGTTGTCAAGGGCGTTTCCTTCCAGTGCTGCCCGGCGGCTCTGATCTACCGCCGCTCGATCGCCAAGGACGTTCTGGGCACCGATGATCCCGCCGAGGTGCAGGAGCTGCTTAACAGCTGGGAAAAGTTTGACGCTGTCGCCGCCGAGGCCAAGGCCAAGGGCTATCTGATGACCGCCTCCGAGGCTGCCACCTACCGCGTGTTCTCCAACAACGTCTCTTCCGCATGGGTCGACGCGAACAACAACCTCCAGATCGACCCGGCCATCGAAACGTGGATGAAGCAGGCCAAGGACTTCTCCGACAACGGCTACACGCAGGACTGCGACATCTGGTCCGATGAGTGCACCGCGCAGATGTTCGCCGATGGCAAGGCCATGTGCTACTTTGGCCCGGCCTGGTACTTCAACTTCTCCATGGGCAACGCGCAGGACGCGGAAAAGGGCTGCTTCGGCGACTGGGCGATCTGCGAAGGCCCGCAGGCACACTTCTGGGGCGGCACGTGGCTGCTGGCTCC
>CAKUJL010000202.1 GCA_934661715.1 uncultured Oscillospiraceae bacterium
GTATAGTGGGAACTATAGAAAATACTGGATAGCATGACGCGCGGCTTTCCCAGACGGAAATCTGTCCGCAGCAAGCGGCTAGATTTAACATAGATTTAATATACACCTGCTGGAACATTTAACGTTAGGCGCTTATATTAAATTTGTGATTCTATGGATAGCAGGAGCCGGACGGATGAGTATTTCAAATGTTATTTCTTTGCTGAGCGGAATTGCGCTGTTCCTGTTCGGCATGTCGCTGATGGGAGACGGGCTGAAAAAGGTCGCGGGCAACAAGCTCGAGGTCGTTTTGTACCAGCTGACCGGAAGTCCGCTGAAGGGCTTTTTGCTCGGCACGGCGGTGACGGCGGTCATTCAGTCGTCTTCGGCCACGAGCGTGATGGTCGTCGGCTTTGTCAACTCCGGCATGATGCGCGTCCGGCAGGCGATCAGCATCGTCATGGGCGCGATTTTAGGCACGAGCATCACGGGCTGGATCATCTGCCTTTCCGACCTTGGCGGAGGCGGCGGCTGGGTGGACCTTTTTTCCACCGCGACGCTCACGGGCATCATCTCCGTTGCCGGCATTCTTCTTCGCATGTTCTCCAAAAACCAGACCAAGCAGCACGTGGGAGACATTCTGATGGGCTTTGCGGTTCTGATGTTCGGCATGTCGACGATGTCGGCGGCAGTTTCGCCCCTTCGCGATGAGCCGGTGTTCCTGCGGATTTTGACCTCGTTCTCCAATCCGATCCTCGGCATTCTCTTTGGCACGCTCTTTACCTGTGTACTGCAAAGCGCGTCCGCCGCGGTCGGTATCATTCAGGCTTTGGCCTCCACCGGCGTCATTGATTTTTCGATCGCGCTTCCCATCATCATGGGCATTGCCATCGGCGCGGCGCTGCCGGTGCTTCTGTCCGCGGTCGGCGCAAATGTCGACGGCAAGCGCACGGCGATGGTGTATCTCGTCGTCGAGGTCGCGGGCGTTATTTTCTGGGCGGCGGTATTTTATCTGGCGAACGCCGTGTTCCGGTTCGATTTTATGAATATGCCGATGACGAGCGTGTCGATCGCCTTTGTCAATACCCTCTTCCGCTTTGTGAAGGTCGTCATCCTGCTTCCGTTTACAGACGTCATTGAGGCGGTCGTCAATGCACTCGTCAAGGACAGGGAAGAAAAGAAGGCGGACGCCGGGCAGCCCGCCGCGATGCACCTCGAAGAGCGCTTCCTGCAGCATCCGGCCCTCGCCATCGAGCAGAGCCGCATCACCATCAACTCCATGGCAGCCGATGCCGAGCTCAACTTCGCCGGAGCGCTCCAGCTTCTGAACCACTATACCGACGAGGACTTCGCCGAGGTCGAGCGCATGGAAGGCGCCATCGACCGCTACGAGGACATTTTGGGCACGTATCTTGTGAAATTAACGGGCCGCGAGCTGACCAGCCGTCAGAGCGCGGACGTGTCCAAATTCCTGCACACGCTCTCCGATTTTGAGCGAATCTCCGACCACGCGCTGAACGTGGCCGAGGCCGCGCAGGAGTTGAAAAGCAAGGACATCACCTTCTCCGGCGACGCCCAGCACGAGCTTTCCGTTCTGACTGCGGCGCTGCGCGAGATCCTCCATAACGCCATCCGGGCTTTTATCATGGAAGACCTCGAGCTTGCCAAGAGAGTCGAGCCGCTCGAAGAGCTCATCGACGCGCTGTGCGACGAAATGAAGCTGCACCATGTCGACAGGCTTCAGAAGGGTACCTGCACGCTTTTGCAGGGCTTCGTCTTCAACGATCTGTTAACCAACTACGAACGTGTGGCTGACCACTGCTCCAACATCGCCGTCGCGATGATCGAGCTGGAAGCCGACTCGTTCGACACGCACGAGTATCTGAGCAGCGTCAAGGCCATGAAATCCGCGGCCTACGAACGCTATTACGAGGAATACCGGCAGCACTTCTCATTATGAATTTCTGGAATTACTGGAATTCCCAAATGCCCACGCGCCGGACCCAAGCGCATGGGCATTTTGTGCATATCAGTCTTTGCCAAAGCAACGCGCCCGAGCCGCGAAGACCCAGCGCGGAAAAACGAAAGGAGGCAAATCATGCAGCAAATCGGACGCTTTGCGCCAAGTCCCAGTGGAAGGATGCATCTGGGAAACGTTTTTTCGGCCATGCTTGCGTGGCTGTCGGTCAGAAGCTGCGGCGGGAAGCTGGTGCTTCGCATTGAAGACCTCGACCCCGACCGCTGCCGTCCGGAATACGCCGATACGCTCAAGCGCGATCTGGAGTGGCTGGGCCTTTTTTGGGATGAGGAGCAGACACAGCAGTCGCTTCGTACGGAGGCCTACCGCGATATGTTCTCGCGGCTGGAGCAAAGGGGCCTTGTCTACCCCTGCTACTGTTCGCGCGGCGAGCTTCACGCGGCGTCTGCGCCCCACGCGTCGGACGGAACGCTTCTATACGCCGGAACGTGCCGGGATTTAACGCCGGAGCAGCGGGCAGCGAAAACGAAGCCGCCCTGCTGGCGCGTGAGAGTCCCGGACGAGACGATTTCGTTTACCGACGGCCTGCAAGGCGATACCGCGCAGAATCTGGCGGCCTCCTGCGGCGATTTTATCGTGCGCCGGGCCGACGGCGTTTACGCCTACCAGCTGGCGGTTGTGACCGACGACGCGGACGCAGGTGTGACGCAGGTGGTGCGGGGAAGCGATCTTCTTTCCTCCACACCGCGGCAGATCTGGCTCCAGCGGCAGCTGGGTTTACCTGAGCCCGCGTACTATCATGTACCGCTGCTTCTGGCGCCGGACGGACGGCGGCTTTCCAAGCGCGAGCGCGATCTGGACATGGGCGCGCTGCGCGAGCGGTACACACCAGAGCAGCTTCTGGGGCTGCTTGCCCATGCCTGCGGGCTGATTTCTTGCAGGCAAAGCATCCGTGCCTGCGAGCTTGCGGAGGCGTTTTCATGGCAGCGGATTCGGAAGGAAAATATTATTATCGCAAATCCGTAAAAAAACATCGATTGGGGTTTGCAAGATAGCAAAGCGCGTGTTATAATACAGCGTGTATGGGACTTTTCCAGAGAAAAGTATGATTCTTTTGAAGGGATGAAAAAAGATGTACAAAATTGTGTGCAAGAAGGAACTCAATTCCGCGGTGACGTACATGGAGATCGAAGCTCCTTTCGTCGCCAAGAAGGCCAAGGCCGGCCAGTTCATCATTTTCCGCGTGGACGATCACTCTGAGCGCGTACCGCTGACGATCGCCGGCTACGACCGCGAAAAGGGAACCGTCGCCATCATCTTCCAGAAGGTCGGTCTGTCCACCGAGCTTCTCGGCAGCATGAACGAGGGCGATTACATTCAGGACTTCGTCGGCCCGCTTGGCAAGCCCACGGACGTCGAGGGCAAAAAGCGCGTGTGCGTGGTCGGCGGCGGCGTTGGCTGCGCGATTGCGTATCCGTCTGCAAAGGCATTCAAGGAAGCAGGCGTCGAGGTTGACGTCATCATCGGCTTCCG
>CAKUJL010000203.1 GCA_934661715.1 uncultured Oscillospiraceae bacterium
GCGTCAGGCCGCATTCCGCCATCGTCTTATAGATGACGTCGACCGCGCCCTCGACCAGACGGCCCTGATCGGTGTCTTCGATGCGGAGAATGAACTTGCCGCCGTAGCGGCGGGCGATGAGCCAGGTGTAGAGCGCCGTTCTCAGGTTGCCGACGTGCATATAGCCCGTGGGGCTGGGCGCAAAGCGGGTGCGTACCTCTCCTTTGGGGATACGCGCTTCCATTTCCTCAAAAAAATCCATCGTGGATTCCTCCGTTACTTTAGTTTCATTCTACATACTATATAGTTTTTTTCTTCCGCCGTCAATGACGGATTGCTAAAATTGGCGGTTTGTGATAAGATAAAGCCAACTATGGAAATTTACGCAAAGAAGGTATTTCAGATGGAACAGAAAAAACGCATTTTTTCGGGCATTCAGCCGAGCGGCGATTTGACGCTGGGCTCTTATATGGGTGCGATCAAGAACTGGGTCGCGCTTCAGGACGAGTATGACTGCCTGTACTGCATCGTGGACATGCACGCCATCACTGTGCGGCAGGTCCCGGCCGATCTTCGCAGAAGAAGCCTCGAGCAGCTGGCGCAGTACATCGCGTGCGGTCTTGACCCGCAGAAGAACATCATGTTCATCCAGTCCCACGTGCCTGCACACGCAGAACTCAGTTGGGTGCTCGGCTGCTACACGCAGTTCGGCGAGCTCTCGCGCATGACGCAGTTCAAGATGAAGTCGCAGCAGCACGCGGACAACATCACGGCGGGCCTTTTCACGTACCCGGTGCTCATGGCCGCGGACATTCTGGTGTATCAGGCCGATCTCGTCCCCGTGGGAGAAGACCAGAAGCAGCACGTTGAGCTCTGCCGCGACATTGCAAGCCGCTTCAACAATTCCTTCCCCGACACCTTCACGCTCCCCGAGCCCTTTATCCCGAAGATGGGCGCACGCATCATGAGTCTTGGCGCACCGGAGAACAAGATGTCCAAATCCGACCCCGAGGGCTGCGTCTATATCATGGACAAGCCCGAGGATATCATGCGCAAGTTCAAAAGAGCCGTGACCGACTGCGAGACCGCCGTGCGCTATGACCGGGAAAACAAGCCCGGCGTTTCGAATTTACTCACCATCTACTGCGCCGCGACCGGCAAGACGATGGCCGAGGCCGAAGCCGAGTTTGCAGGTCAGGGCTACGGCGTGTTCAAGCCCGCGGTGGGCGAGGCCGTCGTCGAGCTCATGCGGCCGATTCGCGAGGAGACGACGAAGCTTCTTTCCGACAAGGCGTATCTCGAGTCCATCTACAAAGAGGGCGCGGAGAAGGCCTCCTACCTTGCCAACAAGACGCTGCGCAAGGTATACAAAAAGGTGGGCTTTGTTGCCCGCTGATGGGAGTGTGAGCGATGAACAGCCATACGGCGATTACCATGCTGCTGGCCATGGGCGTGGCGGCAGTGGTGTCGTTTTTATCCACGCCGCTGGTCAAAAACCTTGCCTACAAGGTCGGCGCGATCGACGTGCCGAAGGACAACCGGCGGATGCACAAGGTGCCGATCCCGCGGCTTGGGGGACTTGCAATCTTTCTGGCGTTTTTACTCTCGGTTCTGGTCTTTGCGAAGATCGACCGGCAGATGCAGGGGATTCTGCTCGGCGCGACGATGATCGTCGTGCTGGGCGTGATGGACGATATCATGGCGCTGAACGCGCTGCCGAAGCTGATCGTGCAGATCGTGGCGGCGGGCATCGCGGTGTATCATGGGTGCGTGATTCAGTTTGTCTCGAACCCCAACGTCTTTTCCAGCATGACATTCTTGAACCTCGGCTGGTGGTCTTACCCCATCACGGTCATCTGGATCGTCGCCATCACAAACGCGGTGAACCTCATTGACGGACTCGACGGTCTGGCCGTCGGCGTGTCGGCCATTTCGACGGCTTCCATCACGGTCATCGCGCTGATGGTCTCGGAGGTCAATGTCGCCATCGTGCTGGCGGCGCTTTTTGGAGCCTGCCTCGGCTTTATTCCGTACAACATGAACCCGGCGAAAATTTTCATGGGAGACACCGGCGCGACGTTTCTGGGCTATGTCCTCGCGACGCTTTCTGTCACGGGACTTTTCAAAATGTACGCGATCATCTCCTTCGCCGTGCCGTTTCTCATTCTCGGCGTGCCGATCTTCGATATCTGCTTTGCCTTCCTGCGCCGCATCGCCAAGGGGCAGAACCCCATGAAGGCCGACCGCGGGCATGTCCACCACCGGCTCATCGACATGGGCTTTTCGCAGAAGCAGGCCGTCGCGATCTCCTATATGCTGGCCGGCATTCTGGGTCTGGCGGCGGTGCTTCTGACCTCGTCGGGCGAGCTCAAGGCGCTCATCCTGATCGGCGCGATCTTCGTCGTGGGCGCGATCGGTATGCGGGCAATTTTCAGCGCACGAGAGCCTGCGAAAAATGAAGACGCGCAGCCGGGGCCGGAAACGAAGACCGATGATCAACAGGCGCCGGATGCTTCTCAGGAGGATAAGAATGCGTAAAATCAAAGTCATGTCCGTCTTCGGCACGCGGCCGGAGGCGATCAAAATGGCCCCGCTCGTCAAAGAGCTCGAGCGGCGGGAGGAAATTGAGTCCTACGTCTGCCTCACGGGCCAGCACCGCGAAATGCTCGATTCCGTCATGGATATTTTCGGGCTCCACGCGGATTTCGACCTCAACATCATGGAAAAGCGGCAGACGCTTTCCACCATCACCACCAAGACGCTTCTCGGCATGGAGAAGGTCTTTGATGAGACGAAGCCCGACCTCATTCTGGTTCACGGCGACACGTCCACGACGTTCGCGGGCGCTCTGGCGGCGTTTTACCATCAGGTGACCGTCGGCCATGTCGAAGCGGGACTTCGCACGTGGGACAAATATTCGCCGTTCCCGGAGGAAATGAACCGGACGTTAGTCGGCGATATCGCGGATCTTCACTTTTCGCCCACGAAGGCCAACGCCGAGAACCTGAAGCGCGAGGCCGTCATGGGAAAGATCTTCATCACCGGCAACACCGCCATCGACGCCATGCGCTACACGGTAAAGCCCGGCTTCACGTTCGGCCTGCCGGAGCTCGACGAGCTCGATTTTGAACACAAGCGCGTCATCGCCGTGACCTGCCACCGGCGGGAAAATTACGGCAAGCCCATGGAGGATATCATGCACGCGGTTTTAGAGGTAGTGGAGTCGCACCCCGATGTGGAGGTCGTCTATCCCGTGCACTTAAGCCCCGTCGTGCGCGAGTGCGCGTTCCCGATTCTGGGCGGCCATCCGCGCATTCACCTCATTGACCCGGTGGACGCGCAGCAGATGCACAACCTGATGTCCCGGTGCTATATGGTCATGACCGACTCCGGCGGCCTTCAGGAGGAAGCGCCCGCGCTCGGAAAGCCGGTTCTCGTCATGCGCAGAGAGACCGAGCGTCCCGAAGCCATCGCCGCGGGCACGGCAAAGCTTGCCGGTGTCGAAAAG
>CAKUJL010000204.1 GCA_934661715.1 uncultured Oscillospiraceae bacterium
TTCTTCGATGGACGAACTTCAAAAGGCGCTGCGGCGAGAACCGTTTTTGTACCCGGACGATGCAGGGCTTGCGGATGCGGATTATTGGCTCGCGCTCGATGGCAGGACGCTTCTGGCAAGTTCCGTGGGGTATCAGATCGAGAGCAGAGACGAAGAAGCCACGGCACACTACACCGTCTCCGGCAGTACACGGCGGCCTTCGCCGTCAGGCCCTGCGCCGGTGGAAGAATTCGCGTACCGGGGCGTCGAAATTGGACTCCGGACGTATGGCGATTTGGAAGACGCTTCGTCGTTTGCAAAGCTGGAGCTGTCTTTTTCACTGGACGGGCTGTTCTATGCGCTCACAGCCCAATTGCCGGCGAAAACAGAAAAGCCTTCGCCGAAGCAGCGCACGGAGCTTGCCGCAAGCGCGAAGGAAGCGCTTCTGACCCAGTGCCGCCTTATGATCGACAGCGCCGCAGACACTTGAATAGAAAAACGCCGGAGAGACGGTTTTGATCTCTCCGGCGTTTTTTGTCATCAAATCAGGAAAGAAGCAGCAGCACCATACCGGCAAGGACGGCGCCCATGCTCCACAGGCGGTTTTTTTCGCAGCGACGCAGACGAAGGCCGAGGTCTTCGGGAAGCGGCGTTTTTTTCGTGACGCTGCGGTAGAGCGTTCTGCGGTTCAGGTGCAGCGTCATGGCCGCGCAGGCGGAAGCAAGCAGCGCCGCGTCCAGAACCGGCATCGCGAGATTCAATCCGTCTGCCAGCATGAAAGGAACCGTCGCCACAAGGCCCAGCGCCGCCAGCAGCACCCACGCGATGCTCGAGCGCAGAGACGCGTGATAGGCCCGGTAGGCGTTCTGGAAATCGGCGGCCTCGTCCTGCTCCAGAGGCTGGGCCCGATCGTCGCACGTGTAAAAATACAGCCGCCTGCGCATGGGAAGCAGGCTCTCATAATCGCCCACGCACAGAAGCTGCCAGCCCTTGCGCTTTGCGATGTCCAGATATTCCTGCACCTCGTCGTCGTCCTCGGCCCGCAGCTTGCTGCATGGGATCGACATCACGCAAAGCCGCGCGTTCTGAAGCTGCCAGCGGCGGAAAAAGAAGAAATTACCCTTGCAGTGGTCGAGCACCAGACCGTTTTTCAGCTGCTCTTTCAGAAGGTCCAGAAGCTCGTCGTTGCTGTAGAGCCGGAAAAAGACATAGCGAAGACTCGTTTTTTCATGCTGCTGCATTTGTGTTCTCCTTTTTTACTGTAAGCCGTATTCTTTCAGCTTGTTCCAAAGCCCGCGCGGGCTGATGCCGAGCTCGGCGGCCATGGCGCTGCGCTTTCCGGCGTTTGCGCGGTAAGAGGTCTCGATGGCGAGCTTCTCAAGCTCCTGCAACGTCTTTCCGGCAAGCACGCGTTCGACCTCGCCGAGTCCCGGCCGCGCGTTTGTGAACTGATAGGGAAGATCCTCCGGCCGGATCCATTCGCCGCTTGCGACGATGCCGGCATATTCGATCGTGTTGGCAAGCTCCCGGACATTGCCGGGGAAGGTGTGGGCGCAGAGAATTTCCAGCGCCTCGTCCGTCACGCCGCGGATGCGCACACGCTTGTTGCGGAGCGTGGAGCTGCGGCTGATAAAATAGCTGCAAAGAAGCGGAATATCGGCCCGCCTCTCGCGCAGGCGCGGCATGTGAATCTCCACCGCGTTGAGCCGGTAAAGAAGGTCCTGCCGCAGAAGCCCGCTTTGCACCAACGCGTCCGAGGTGCGGTTGGCCGAGGCGATGATGCGCGTATGGAACTGGTGCACCTCGCGGCTTCCGATGGGGGAGAAGGTGTGCTCCTGCAAAACGCGCAGGAGCTTTCTCTGGAACTCCGGCGGCATGTCGCCGATGCCGTCCAAATACAGCGTGCCGCCGTTTGCATAGTCGAGCTTGCCGCGCCGGTCGCAAAGAGCCCCGGGAACGGCGTCCATTTTGTAGCCGAAAAACTCCTCTTCCAGCCGCTTTTCATCGAACGCCGCGCAGTTGACCGTGACGAAGCGCCGTCCATCCGCGCCATTGTGGAGTGTGTGCGCCGCGATGCGCTTGCCGGTGCCGCTTTCGCCGGTGATGAGGACGTTGACATCGACATTTTGGAACTTCCGCAGCATCGTGCGCACCTGCTCGAGCGCGGGGCTCGTGCCGATGAGCTGCTCTGCCTGATTCTGCGCTTCGAGCTGGTCGTTGAGGTAGGTCACGTTTTCGTTCAGACTGCGGAACTCCAGCGCCTGCCGGATGTAAATTTTGAGCTCTTCGAGGTCCAGCGGCTTTGTCAGATACGTAAACGCCCCGCGCGTCATTGCGCTGACCGACGAGCGGATGCTGCCGTAGGCCGTCATCATGATC
The DNA here is from genome assembly GCA_934661715.1 of uncultured Oscillospiraceae bacterium. Classification (GTDB taxonomy): domain Bacteria; phylum Bacillota; class Clostridia; order Oscillospirales; family Oscillospiraceae; genus CAG-170. Next base: position 2,359 of record CAKUJL010000204.1, read on the forward strand.
ACAGCGGCCAGCGGCGCGAGCTTTTTGATCTTCACAAGGATATCGAGCCCGTCGTAAGGCCCGATGACCATGTCCAGCAGCACCAGATCGATGGGCTCAGTCTGAAGCCGCTCGAGGGCGCGGATGGGATCTGTCTCCCAGACGACCTCGTAGTCCGGTTCGAGCGCCAGAGACAGGGAAATGCAGATGCTGCTTTCGTCGTCAACGATCAGGATTCGTGGAAGCATGGCTGGCTCCTTTCAAAAATCAGAGAGATCTGCGTGTATTCGTTTTTCACGCTTTCGATCTCCATAACGCCGCTGTTTTCGCGGATATACTGCTCGCAGAGCGGAAGACCGAGGCCGGTTCCGGTCTGCTTGGTGGTGAAGAAGGGGTCGCGGCAGGCGCTCAGCTCCTGCTCGGTCATGCCTTCGCCCTCGTCGCGGATGGTGAGGAAGACCTTTTCGTCGCGGCTTTCGGCATGGACGCGCAGCGTCAGAGGCGTAGGCGGCGGCGAGACGGCGCATTTGTGCTCCATGGCCTCGATACTGTTCAAGAAAATGTTGACAAGCACCTGCTTGAGCTGGTCGCGGTCGGCAAAGATGAAAAGATCGGGCTCCAACATCTGGTCGAGCCGGAAATTGCTCTTGCGCAGCAGGGGACGGATGAGGCTCAGGCTGTCGTTTACCAGCTCCTCCACGCGCACGCGCTCGGGATGACGGTTGGTGGGCTTGGCATAGTGGATGAGATTGTCGATGAGGCGGTTGATGCGGTCGACCTCGTCGGGCACGTACCGGGCAAAGGATTCCTGCACCTGCTTGCTGTCGCCCTTGGTGCCGATGAGCGAGGCGAAGGTGCGGATGGTCATGAGGGGATTGCGAATTTCGTGGGCGATGCCGGCGGCGATGCGCGTCAGCGCCGAGGATTTCTGCCGCTCGAATTCCTCCTGCCGCTCCTGCTCAGCCTCGGTCACGTCGATGACCGTCACCAGAACGCCGGTGACCGCGCTGCCGCGGATGATCTGGTGGGTCATGTAGCTGTAGGCGCGGGTATGAAGCGGGGAGTCTCCGAGACGAAGAATGCTGCGGTCGACCATCGTGCCGCTTGTAAAGAGCCGCTGGCCCTCGC
>CAKUJL010000205.1 GCA_934661715.1 uncultured Oscillospiraceae bacterium
TTCTTTGCCTCTATTTTACTCTAAACTGTAAACAATCTCCCCGTACATTCTGTAAACTATCTTACCGGTCTATACAGACTCTGTCCGCCCGGCAATATGCACGTGCAAAACGCACGGGTCTTCGGCGAATTCGTACTGCCAAAGGGCCGATGAAGGGCATCGGCCCCTACGGATAATTCCGGACAAATTGCGGCGCCCGCAGGAGATTCTTAAGAATTTCTTACGGGCGTTGACTTTTTTCGCTCACTGTGCTATAAGTGTACTAGAACAAATAATACAGTCGAGGCGTATTCTTCCTACTGACGCTGTCCGGGTGCGGCGGCGGTTGGAAGTATACGCCCAGGAAAGGAGGGCTTGTCATGATTCATCTGGACTACCGCGACCCGCGGCCCATTTACGAGCAGATCCGGCAGGAGTTCACGCGTCTGATCCTCTCCGGCGCGATCGCTCCGGGCGAAAAGCTGCCGTCAGTGCGGGATCTGGCCGGTACCTTGTCCATCAACCCCAACACCATCCAGAGAGCCTACCGCGAACTGGAATCCAGCGGCTACGTCATCAGCGTTCCCGGCAAAGGCTCGTTTGCCGCGGAGGCCCGGCCCTTGCAGGAGCAGAAAAAGCGGGAGCTCTTCGGAAAAATCGCGGCCTTGTGCTTTGAGGCCTATACCCTCGGCGCGACGCGCGAAGAGCTGCTTGCGCACATTCCGGAAAAGGAGGAAACAGCATGATCGAACTCAAAAACGTCACCAAGCGCTTCGGCGATTTCACCGCGCTTGAGAATCTCACCATGCACGTCCCGGCGGGCTCTGTCTACGGTCTCGTCGGCCCGAACGGCGCGGGCAAATCCACCATCATCCGCCACGTCACGGGCGTCTACCGGCAAAATTCCGGCGAGGTGCTCGTCTCCGGTGAACCGATTTTCGAAAATCCGTCCGTCAAGGCCCGCATCGCCTGCATTCCGGACGACCTGAGCTGTCACGCAGGCTCGAATATCCTCGATCTCAAGCGCTTTTACAAGGGTCTGTACCCGAATTTCTCTCCGGAGCGCTTCGAGGCCCTGCGGGACATTTTCCCGCTCGATGAAAAGCAGCCCCTTCGCCGCTTTTCCAAGGGCATGCAGAAGCAGGCTGCGTTCTGGCTTGCCATCGCTACGCGCCCGGACTATCTCATCCTCGACGAGCCGGTCGACGGCCTCGACCCCGTCATGCGCAAGCAGGTCTGGAGCGTCATCCTGGAAGACGTCGCCGCGCGGGGCACAACGGTGCTCGTCTCGTCCCACAATCTGCGCGAGCTCGAGGACGTCTGCGACCACGTCGGCGTCCTGCACGAGGGAAAAATGCTGCTGGAGCGTTCGCTTTCCGATTTGCAGGAGAACATTGTCAAGGTCCAGCTCGTGACCGACCGGCCGATCCCGCCGGAGCTGAACATCCTGCACCAGTCGATGACGGGCCGCATTCAGACGCTCATCGTCCGCGGCGACCGGCGCGAAATTGCGGGCCTTTTACAGCAGTGCAATCCCCTTTTGTGCGACCTTCTGCCGCTTTCTTTGGAAGAAATTTTCATCTACGAACTGGGAGGTGTGAACTATGACGTCAAAAATCTCGTACTTTGATGGGGCGCTGTTCCGGCGCAGCCTGAAAAAGACGCTGCCGCTCTGGGTCTGCTATTTTCTTCTGTGGCTGTTTTTGCTGCCGGGAAGCCTTCTCTCCTTTGACTACGCGCAGGCGGCCACCCGCACGTGGCAGAGCCTTCCCGAGGCGGTCTTCGATCTGATCATGCCGTTCAGCACGGCGGGACTGCTCCTTTCGGCTGTGATCGGGCTGCTTTCCGCGTGGCTGCTGTTTTCGTGGCTGTTTCGCGCAAGCACGTCCAATTTCTACGCGGCGCTGCCCGTCCGGCGCGAGACGCTGTTCTTCTCGAACCTGTCTGTCGGCCTCGTGATGGTCACGCTTGTGAACCTTTTCATCGCGCTTTGTTCCTTCCTCATCACCGTCTCGCACGGCTGCCCGATGTTCATCCCCTGCATGGCCGTCTTCGCCGTCTCCACCTTGAGCTTCCTCGGCTTTTACGGCTTCGCGGTCTTCCTGAGCGTCGTCATCGGCCAGTCGGCGGCGATGCCGGCGGTGTATGTGATCTTGAACTTTGCCTCCGCTATCGTCTACTACGCGGTCGAGGCGCTGAACGAAACCTTCGTCTACGGCATGAACGTCTGGTGGGAGGATCGGTACAGCTCGTTTTTCTACAAGCTCAGCCCTATTTACTACATTGGCGTCAGCGGCTACAGCATCTGGCCCACGCACTTCGCCGAAAGCGTCGACGGAAAGTACTGGTTCTCGTATGACGGCGGCGCGATCGCCTATGTTCTGGCTCTGGCCGGGGCCGGTATCGTCCTGACGGTCCTCGCGCTGCTTCTCTTCCGCCGCCGCGAAATGGAGCGCTCGGGAGACGTCATCGCGGTCAGGGCTCTTCGCCCGGTATTTCTTTTCTGCTTCAGCTTGGGCTGCGGCGTGGTGTTCGCGTGGTTCGTCTCTTCGATGCAGTCCACCAGCCTCTACGGCGCGGCGGCCTACCGCAGAACGCTTCTGTATCTGGCGCTCGGCGCGTTCTTCGGCTACTTTGCCGCGCAGATGCTGCTCAAAAAGAGCGTGCACGTCTTCCGCGGCGCGAAAACATGGACAGGCTTCGGCGCGGTGTGCCTCGTTCTGCTGCTCACCTGCACGGCCTTCCGGTATGACGTTCTCGGGCTCTATACAAGCATTCCCGCCCTTCAGGATGTCAATTACGTGGACGTAAACAGCACGACCGTCTCCGGCGAAGAAAACATCGCGGCCATCGCGGACTTTCAGCGTCTGGCGCTCGAGCGGCGGAAGGAAAACGAAGCCGAAACCCGGAACGACTGGACCTCTGTGACGATCACCTACACGCTCAAAGATGGCACGCGCCGCTCATACCGCTATCGTCTGGCAGACGGCGCCGCGCAGCAGCTCGACGAAGACAGCTTAATTTGCCGCTTCGACAAGCTGTATAACACCGAGGCGATGATCTTAAGCCGCGAGGCCATCCCGGAGGAATTCACGGACGCCGGTTTGTTCGTCTACGGCTCCATTGACGCAAGCGTGCAGAAAACAGCCGGCGGCGCTGAGCTTCCGCGCATTCTCTCGGCTGAAGAAGCCTATACCTTCTACACCACCTGCGTCCTCCCCGACCTCAAGGACGGACTGCTCGGTGTGGAGCGCTTTTGTACCCCCGCAAAAACGGAGGAAGCCACCGGAACCGAGTCCATCACCATCCCCGTCACGATCGTTATCGAGCCGACGGATGAGGCCATGTCGCGTTACGACGAGAACGCGCGCGGCCCCAAGTCCTTCTCCACCTCCTACTGGTACCGCATCACCAAAGAAGCCCGCCGCTCGGCCGCTTTCCTGGAAAGCCTCGGCTACAGCTTCGACGGCCCGCTTGGCTGAAA
>CAKUJL010000206.1 GCA_934661715.1 uncultured Oscillospiraceae bacterium
GTTGAAGTTATACGCGCCGGAGAGCTTCTCCTTGGGGCTTACCAGATTGGAGAACTGGATGGTGAAGGAGTCTCCGGGCTTGAGAGCAGCCAGCTCTTCCTGCGTCAGAGCCTTGCCATCCTTGTTCTGAAGCTCGTAGCTCACCTTGCGGGCGGTGATGACCTGATAGGTCGAAAGGCCGTTTTTCGTGACCTTGACGATGTTGCGGCCGGTCTGAAGACCCGTGATGGTCACGGTTCCGTCCTCCGCAGTCGTCACACCGGTGGTTACAAAGCCGGTGGTGTAGGTCAGCGCGGTTTCCGAGACGGTGGGCCGCAGGACGCTCACGGTGCAGCCGTCCTCAGGCTTGAAGCTGTAGCTTGCACCGGCATCCTCCGTGTAGAACAGGATGTCATGCTCGGCGTCGAGCTGCCGCATTTCATCCTTGGTAATAACCGTGTCCATGCGGTCGAGGTTCATGTTGGTCTGGATGGCGCTGCCGTCCGCACCGACCGTCACGACAAACACGCCCGTCAGCTCCGGCCAGATGGCAGAAAAGCGCTGGGTGGCTGCGGTTTTATCCTTTGTAGCAGATACGTTGCTCATGCCGGTCATATCCGTCATCGCGTCATAGGTGACGAGGACAATGGCTGTGCCCGCCTTGTTGGCGGTCATGACGGCGACGTTCGAGTTTTTCTCGTTCGGCGTGATGGTCACGACGTCGCTTTCATTGCCGGTTGCGTCGATGACCTGATAGTGCATCTCGGGAAGCGCGACCTGCGCGTTGTAGAAGCTCTCGATCGCGAACCAGTTGCGGAAGGAGTTGAGCTCAAAGGTTTCACCCACGGCCATGTTCTTATAGCCCTTGGTGTTGATGTTCACATAGATGCCCGCGCGATCATAGACGTTGTTTTCAAAATGATAGATCGTATCCTTATTGAAATCGCCGCTCAGGCCGAGGTCTTCCTCCGTGACCGTATATTCCGCGTTTGCAGACAGCTTGACGTAGTTCCAGTACGTCGCGCCCTGCGGATGCCGCACACGGTAGAAGTAATCCGTGTTCTTGTCCAGCCGGAATGTCGCCGTTTTGCTTTCTTCCGTGATCTCGACGGACGGCAGGAAGCTGAAGACAAAGTATTTTGTCAGCGTGCCTGCGTCGACGGTCGAGCCAACGGGCGCGGTGATCTTGACCTCGACGAATTCCTTGCAGGTCATGCTGAGGTTGTCGTTCATCGTCGGCGTTTTGGACGCGGTCGCCGCGTTGTAGTTCTGGTACTTCTCCGCATTTGGCGTTGCGGTTGCAGAGACGGTATCGCCAAGGACGAAGATGCAGCTCGGCACAGTTTTACCGTAGTTGTCGGCCACGCCGGACTCTGCCTTGCGTTCCGTGCCGTTTGCATCGGTGATTTTCAGCGAGAGCGTATAGTCTGTGTCCTTCACCCACGAAGACGGACTGACAGAGATATTATAGATGCGCTGAATTTTGAAGGCCGTGTGGCTTTCATCAACGGTGATGGCCAAACCGCCGTTGCAGTTTTCCTTCGCGTCGTAGCCCTCGACCCAATAGGCTCCGGGCGCAAGCTCGACGGTATACTGGCCGTCTGCCGCCGTGCCGAGCGAAATTTCATCGCCCTTCGTGTTGTCTGCATACGAGAAGAGCTTGAGGGACTTGACCTGTGCGTCGTGAACGCCCGACAGCGTGACGTCGAGCTTCCCGTCGGCTGCGGCCAGAATGCCCGTGGGCAGGACGCCGAGCAGCAGCACGAGCGCGAGCAGCAGGCTCAAGATGCGTTTTTTCATGCTTTCATCCTCCGAAGTTAAAATATCTATCTGCAAGCCCCAATGCGGGGCGGAAGCTGGGTTCGTGCAGACGTACTCCGAAGAGAAAAAACCTGCCATTTTCTAAAAAATGGCAGGCAGAAACCCCAAAGAACAAAAAACGCACAGCTTTTCGACAGAAAAACGGTGCGCTTGTCCCGGATGTAACAGGCAGAGCTCGTCCCGCACATGCATCCTTTCGCCGCGAAATGCGCGGTGCTGACAGCAGGTCTTCTGACTTGCACTCCGGAAATCGAAATTTCCGCGTCCGGCTCCTACCTTCTCACAGGGGATCTATCCCTGCAATGGCGGGCTTTCGCCCAGAAAGCGTCTGCTTTCTTTGGAACCGGCCTCGTGCGCACAGCTCCGGTCGAGTGGTTTTCCCGTTCTCTTGCGCCGGGACCTGTCAAGGACGTGTCCCGGTTACTGTACATCGGATGGTTTTCTATGAAGTTTTTCGCCGCGGGAAAACTCCTGCGGTTCGAAATAATTATACACGAAAAAGTGCCGGATTGCAAGGCATCCGGCACAATATTCCTATATTACATATTGCGGACATTTCCGGGAAAAAGCACTAAAAACAGGACGCCGCGAGATTCGCAAGCCCTGCCAGAAGCATAATGAGGATCGGGCTCAGCTTCGTCTTGCGCAGCAGCACAAAGCTCAGCGCGAAAATGGCCGCCATCACAAAATTTGTATCTGCCAGCCGTATCGCGCCGCCTGCCCAGAGCGCGTCCTTTAAGATCAGCACACCGGCAGACGCGATCATCGCCACGACCGCGGGGCGAAGCGTCCCCAGAACCGTCTGAAGCGCGGAGAGTCTGCGGTATTTGAGATACAGCTTCGCGATAAACGTCACCAGCACGCACGACGGCAGAATGCACCCGAGCGTCGCGCAAAGCGCACCGGGAATTCCGGCGATTTTTGTGCCGACAAAGGTCGCGGCGTTGACAGAGATCGGGCCCGGCGTCATTTCGGCGATCGTGACGAGGTTTGCAAACTCCGTCATGCTCAGCCACGCGCGGCTCGTTACGATCTGCGCCTCGATAAGCGGCACGGCGGCGTAGCCTCCGCCGAAGCTCAGGGCCCCGATCTGCAAAAAGCTCCAGAACAGCTGCAAATAGATCATGCCGTTTCCCTCCGTGAAGCGGCAAAAGCCCGCAGAGCGCCGAGCGCGAGACAGGCCAGAATGATGTAGACGACGTTTACCCGGAATACGCAGGCAAGCAGAAACGCGGCCAACATAATGGCATCCTGCGCGGCACTTTTCTGCTTCACAACGGAAAGCCCCATGTCCCACACGACCGACGCGATGACCGCGCCAATGCCGGCCTGCATCCCGAAAAGAACCGTGCTGAAAACCTGATTGTCCCGGAGGGCTTCGTAAAAATACGAAATGACCGATAAGATCACGAACGGCGGCAAAATCGTCGCCAATATCGCGACCGCCGCGCCCGAAAGCCCCGCCAGCTGATATCCCACGACGATCGCGCCGTTAACCGCGATGGGCCCCGGGGCCGACTGCGCGATGGCGACCAGATCGAGCATTTCGGTCTCGTCGATCCAGTGCAGCTCGTCGACAAAATTTTTCTTCATCAGCGACACGATCACATACCCGCCGCCAAAGGTAAA
>CAKUJL010000207.1 GCA_934661715.1 uncultured Oscillospiraceae bacterium
CCTGCGGATGAGAAAATCCGTCCGTTTGCATTCGCCCGCGACGTAGAAGCAGCCGCAGAACGTCCCGCCGGGTCTTAAGACGCGAAGGGTCTCGCGGTAAGCGGCCTGCTTGTCGGAGAACGCGTGAAAGCCGTTGAGCGAGAGCACAGCGTCAAAGCTTTCGTCTGCAAAAGGAAGACTTCCGACATCCCCCTGCCGGAACGCGACGTTTGAAAGCGAGAGCCGCTGCGCTTTTTCCTTCGCCTGCGCCATCATGTCGGGCGAGTAATCCAGACACGTGATTTTCGCCTTCGGAAGCGTCCGATAGACCGGCATGGTCAAAACGCCTGTCCCGACCGGCACCTCCAGCAGCCGCCCGGAAAAATCCTCCGGGATGCCGGACAGCGCCTTTTGAAAAACCGCGTCATTTTCGTCCTTTCCCATGTCCCACACGAGGCGGCAGACGGCCTTTCCGAGCGTCGTCGAGCAGGTGATCATGCCGTCATAAAACGCGCCGGCCCCTGTCAAGCGGTATGCGCTGCGGATGGCGTCCATTCTTGTCAGCTCCATTGTTGTCCTCCTGTTTATCCGCTCTTTTTCGCCGTGAGGCAGAGCCAGCCCCGGTTGTTCTGCTGCACCGTGACGCCGCCAAAGCCCGCCTGCTCCAAAAGCGCCTTCAGATCGTTCGCCCGGTAGACGCGCATGCCGTCAACGACGGTTTCCCAAGCGCCGTCCTTTGCGCCCGCGCCGCACTCGTTGCAGATAAGAAACGTGCCGCCGCGGCGCAGCACCCGGAAAACCTCGCGGAAGCAGCCTTCGATCTCCGGCCAGAAATAGACGGTCTCAAAGGCCGTGACGAGGTCGAAGCTCCGGCCTTCAAACGGCAGGGCCTCCACACGCGCGAAGGCCACTTCACAGCGGCCCTCTTCGATCGCGGCTTTGTTTTTCCGCCGGGCGCTTTCGACGCAGACGGGCGAATCGTCGACGCCAAAAACGCGGCCCTTCGGGCATTTTTGCAGCAGCGTCTTCACATTGGCCCCGCCGCCGCAGCCGCAGTCGAGCACCTGCGCAGATAAAGACGGCGAGACAAACGACAGCCCCCACCGCGCCAGCGACCGATGGCCGAGGTTCATCATCCCGATCATCAGCTTCCCGCCAAAGCCCTCGGGTTTTCGGGTGTTATCCAGAAACGACATGGGTTTGCCCCCCTAGTTAGTCTACTCTAACCATCCTATATTGTAGCGCAGCCCGCTTCCAAGCGCAAGAGAAACTTTCCGCAAAGCGCAAAAAAGCGGCGTGAAAAATCGCGCCGCTGAGACTGTCAAAAAAGCTGGCGCTTTTTCGACAGAAGGGATTGCGCCTCGACTACGCGCATAATTTTGCCCCGATGGGGCAAAATTCCACACTTGCGAGGCGAGAAGTATTTTTCCGGTCGGCAGAGCCGCCGGATAAAATGGATTTCCATTTTATTTCGCCCTGCGGGGCGAAACTCTACGAGGTTTTTGATAAACTGAGCGGCGAGAGAACGCTCTCGCCGCTCATTCTTATTTTCTTACTGCACGAGCTCGCAAACCAAATCGGTGTACTCGCCGGGGTTCTCGAGCGGCAGGTCGGCCATCAAAAGCGCCTGCGCGTACAAAATCTTCGCGATCTTCTTCGCCTTTTCCTCATCCTGCGCCACAGCCACCTGCAAGAGGCCAAAGAGCCGGTGGTTCGGGTTGAGCTCCAGGATTCTGCCCGCCTTCATGCCCATTTCGGGGTTCAGCCGCTTGAAGTATTTTTCCATTTCGAACGTCATGCCCTCTTCGGGGACCATGCACACCGGATGCGTGCCGAGGTTGTCGCTCAGGCGTACCTCCTTGACCTCGTCTCCGAGCGTCTGTTTCACGAAGTCCAGCGTCGCCTTCGATTTTTCGGCCTGTTCGGCGGCTTCCTTCTTTTCTTCGTCGGTGGAAAGACCGAGGTCCTCCTGCGTGACGGAGCGGAAGTCCTTGTCCGCGTATTTCATAAGCGTCTGCGGCACGAAGCTGTCGACCTCGTCGGTCATCAGCAGCACATCGAAGCCCTTTTCGCCGAGCTTTTCGAGCTGCGGCAGCTGCGCAAGGCGCTGGCGGCTCTCGCCGCTTGCAAAGTAGATATACTTCTGCTCTTCCGGCATCGCGTCGGCATATTCCTTGAAGGAGACAAGCTTGTTCTGCTTATGAGACCAGTACAGAAGCAGGTCCTGAAGCAAATCCTTCTTCGCGCCGTAATCGTTCAGCACGCCGTACTTGATCTGCATGCCAAAGGCGGTGTAGAACTTCTCGTACTTCTCGCGGTCAGACTCCATGAGCTTTGCCAGCTCTGCCTTGATCTTCTTCTCCAAATTGCCCGCAATGAACTTGAGCTGGCGGTCGTGCTGGAGCATTTCACGCGAAATGTTGAGGCTCAAATCCTGCGAGTCAACAACGCCTCTGACAAAGCGGAAGCAGTCCGGCAGCAGCTCTTCGCAGTTTTCCATGATCATCACGCCGGAGGAATAGAGCTGTAAACCCTTTTTGAAGTCCTTCGTGTAGAAATCATACGGCGCTCTGGCGGGGATGTACAAAAGCGCCTTGTATGTCACCGCGCCCTCGACGCTCACGTGGATCGTCGCGATGGGGTCTTCGAAGTCAAAGAACTTTTCCTTGTAGAAATTGTTGTACTCTTCCGAGGTAATGTCCTTCTTGGCCCGCTGCCAGAGGGGAACCATCGAGTTGAGCGTCTCGTTTTCGGTGTAGGTCTCGTACTCGGGCTTGTCGGAGTCCTTCGTTTCCTCCTTCATCCGCGACTTTTCCATCTCGAGCTTAATGGGGTAGCGGATGTAGTCGGAATACTTCTTGACGAGCTTCTGAAGCTCCCACGTTTTAAGGAAACGCGAGTATTCTTCGTCCTCGGTGTCAGCTTTAAGCGTCATAATGACATCGGTACCGGCCGCATCACGTTCCGCCGGTTCCATTGTATAGCCGTCCGCGCCGGAGGAGGTCCACTTCCACGCCTCGTCGGAGCCGTACTTTTTCGAGATCACCGTCACGGTGTCCGCGACCATGAACGCCGAGTAGAAGCCGACGCCGAACTGGCCGATGATGTCAATGTCGTCCTGCTTTTCCATGTCCTTCTTGAACTGGAGGCTGCCGGACTTGCAGATCGTGCCGAGGTTATTTTCCATCTCGTCCTTGTCCATGCCGACGCCGTTGTCGCTGACGGTCAGCGTGCGCGCGGCCTCGTCCGGCTTCAGCTGGATCTGAAAGTCGCTGCGGCTGAGGCCGACGTTTTCGTCGGTCAGCGCCTGATAGGCCAGCTTATCGATGGCGTCGGAGGCGTTGGAAATGATTTCACGCAGAAAAATCTCCTGATGCGTGTAAATGGAGTTTATCATGAGATCCAGCAGACGCTTGGATTCCGCTTTGAATTGTTTCTTTGCCAT
>CAKUJL010000208.1 GCA_934661715.1 uncultured Oscillospiraceae bacterium
ATCGAGGTCTTCCCGGTCGTGGAGACCATGTTCCGCACGATCTACGGCGAGTGCCCGTACAAGAGCCCGACGGACATGGGCGTCAACATGATCGCAAGCGCCATCATTGACGACGAAGCCTGCCGCGAAGCGTCGTGTCAGGAGATCATCCGCCGCTATTTCGCAAGCGCCGTCGCCGTGCGCAAGGGTCTGGCCACACCGTCGGAGCTGCACAAGCAGGAAATGCTCCTGAGCTCCATGCATCTGGACGTCACGATGCGAAAGGCCGTCCCCGCCGCGCGCGAAAAGGCCGCGCAGACCGGAAATCCGGCGGTCGCCATCGAGCTTCCGGACGGCCGCGTCATCACCGGCAAGACCTCGGGTCTCATGGGAGCCAGCTGCGCCGCGCTTCTCAATTCTCTCAAAACGCTTGCCGCCATCCGCGACAACGTAAACCTCATTTCCCCGATGGTTCTCGCGCCGATTCAGCATCTGAAGGTCGAGCATCTGGGAAACTCCAACCCGCGCCTTCACACCGACGAGGTGCTCATCGCCCTTTCGATGTCCGCCGTCACCAACCCCACGGCGGAGCTTGCGATGGAGACCCTCTCGAGCCTTCGCGGCGGCGAGGTGCACTCGTCCGTCATCCTCTCCGACGTGGACGTGAACGTGTTCAAAAAGCTCGGCATGAACGTCACCTGCGAGCCCGTCTACCAGTCACACGCGCTGTATCACAAGTAATTATCCCCTTCATTTTTCAGAAAGGAGCCTGCATGATATGAACCGGAAACTGAGCCGCATTCTGACTGTTCTGATCGTTCTTTTCTGTGTGGCCCTGCTGGCCGGCGCGGCAATTTTGCTCGTGCAGGTCCTGCCGAAAAAAGCGCCCGGCGAGGTCACGAGTCTGGAGACCAGTTCCGTTTTTGAATCGGAAACCGCCGCCGTCGCGCCCGACCGCGAGGAGGCCTACGAAGGAAGCCTTCCCCCCGCCGCCGAGGTCCAGCCCGCCCCCGAGCAAACGCCGGACGAGCCGTCCGGCCCCGACACGCAGGACCCGTCTGAACAAGCGCCAGCCGACGCGCTCATCTCCGACGCATCGGACAAGCTGGCGCGGCAAACGCTTGCCTCGATGACGGAGGATGAAAAGCTTTGGCAGCTGTTTTACGTGACGCCCGAGCTTCTGACCGGCGTTGAAACGGCCACCCGCGCGGGTGATTCGACAAAGGAAGCTTTAGAGGCCATGCCCGTCGGCGGCATCGTCTACTTCGCGAAAAACTTCGAAGACCGCGCCCAGACGCAGGACATGCTCCACAACACGAAGTCCTACACCAAAATTCCCCTCTTCCTCGGCACCGACGAAGAGGGCGGCACGGTCAGCCGCGTCGGCTCGAACCCCGCGATGGGCGGCATCGAAATTCCGTCCATGCAGTCGCTGGGTGAACAGGCGGACCCTGCCGCTGTCTATCAGGCCGGACAGAATATCGCCGAAAACCTTCGCGCCGTGGGTCTCAACATGGACTTTGCGCCCGTGGCGGACGTCGCTTCGTCGAGCAGCGCTGTGATTGGCTCCCGCTCGTTTGGCTCGGACGCACAGCTTTGCGCCTCGATGGTCTCCGTGCTGACCGGAAGTCTTCAGACCAAGGGCGTCGTGCCCTGTCTCAAGCACTTCCCTGGCTACGGCAGCGCCATCACGGACGACCACTACGGAACGTCGATTTTGACCAAAACGCTGGACGACTTAGAGGCCTGCGACTTCCTGCCGTTTGTCTCCGGCATCGAGGCGGGCGCTCCTTTTGTGATGGTGAGCCACCTGAGCGTGCCCGAGGTCGTGGGCGACGAAACGCCGAGCGATCTTTCTTCCAAAATTGTTTCTGAAATTCTGCGGAACAAACTGGGCTTTACCGGCGTCATAATTACAGATTCCCACCAGATGGCTTCGATCACCGATCACTACACCTCCGGCGAGGCGGCGGTGAAGGCGCTTCAGGCGGGCGTCGACATGATCTTAATGCCGCAGGATCTGCAAGCCGCGTTCGACGGCGTGAAGGCCGCGCTGAATGACGGAACGCTCACGCAGGAAAGAATCGACGAGAGCGTGCTTCGCATTTTGCAGGTCAAGGCGGAATATAACATTTTGCAGTAGCTGATTTTCAGCGGAAAGGAACACTATGGAACCCAAAAAACTCTGCCGCGCCTCCATCGACAAGAAAATCTGCGGCGTCTGCGGCGGCATCGCGCACTATTTTGACATCGACTCGAACCTCATCCGCCTCATCACGGCGGCCCTCGTGCTGGCCGGGGGCTTAAGCGTCTGGCTCTACATCATCGCCGCGATTATTCTTCCCGAAAACAGCGCATACTGAGTGAAAAACCGAAAGGCAGCAGCTGAAAAGCTGCTGCCTGTTTTTTTATTTTAAGGAAAATTGCTGAATAATTTGGAAATAGTGCTGAAAAATGTAGAGGTTTGTCAGCACTCCAGATTTGCCACGATTTGGTCTTCCTATTATAGCAATTTCACCAAATATTTGCAATATCAAAGGTGCTGAAAAATGTCTACCTTTTGCCGCGCAATACAAAGGAGGCACTTTTTCCATGAAAAAGTTCAGAAAAGTTCTGAGTGTCCTGCTATGTCTCGTTCTGATGGCAGGAATTCTGCCGGTTTCTGTGCTGGCAGCGGGCGAAGAAGTCGCACAGATTGGTGAGGCAAAATTTAGTAGTTTATCCGCAGCAATTGACGCTGCGCAGCCCGGTGACACGGTCACGCTTCTGACCAACACACAGGAAAGCATCTCGATCACGAAGGCAATTACGCTGGATTTGAACGAGAAGACACTGACCGGCAACGGTGGCAGTGTCATTACAATCAACGCCCCGAGCATGAACGTTTCTATTTTTAACGGCACAATTACCGGCGGCTCTGCTTCTTCTGGTGGTGGTATTACTATCAGTTGCGGCACTGTAGAAATTGCAAATTGTACTATCTCTAAAAATACTGCAACAACTTCTTCAGGCGGCGGTATCTATATGCATACAACTACACAAAGCGATTCGTCCTGTCGCCTAGTCAACTGCAAAATTACAGATAACACTGCGAAAGCCGGCGGCGGTATAGCGGCTGGTGCCGCCAACTATCAAAATCATGGGCGCGAAGCAACCTTCTATTTGAAAAATACATCTATTATAGGAAACCACTCCACTGGTACTTATCCGACTTGGGGCGGCGGTGGAGTCTACCTTGTCGGTAATGGTTCCAGATTCACCATGGAGAGTGGCGAAATCTCTAACAATGATTCTGCATCAAATGGTGGTGGCATTTTTAGTAGAAACTGGCATGGTATTACCATTGAAGGTGGAGAAATCAAGGATAATACGGCGACCGCGGCTGGCGGCGGCATTTATATTGAAAATGTCAATCCCTCTAGTAATCC
>CAKUJL010000209.1 GCA_934661715.1 uncultured Oscillospiraceae bacterium
GACTGTAGGCGTGAAGGCAGTTCTCCTTGCAGGGGATAAGCTGAGCGCACAGACAGTAGAAGATATCACGAAGCTTTTATTTGACAACAGACAGGAGCTTCAGTATTCCCTTCCTGTAGATATCACACTGGAAGAAAAGACATCCACAGAGGGAATCACCATTCCATTCCACGAAGGAGCAGCGAAGTATTATGAATCCTGCGGGATGGATGTAACGACAGAGAAAGGCGGCCAGAGTGAAAGCAAATGATGAAGGTTGAGTTGGATATGTATCAGACGATTGCTGTTGCGGTGGTTGTCTTAATGTTAGGTAGTTTCCTGAAAAAGAAGTTTAAGGTCCTGGACCGGTTCTGTATTCCGGCACCGGTTGTAGGCGGAGTGCTTTTTGCGATTTTTACCTGCATCTGTTATGCAACAGGGCTTGTGGAATTTTCTTTTAATGATATACTGAAAGAAGTATGTATGGTATTTTTCTTTACCTCCGTGGGATTTCAGGCAAACCTGAAAGTCCTGAAAAGCGGTGGAAAGGCACTGATCGTTTTTCTGGGCCTGGTCATTGTTCTGATCGTTTCCCAGAACTTCCTTGCAGTGGGACTTGCGAAGCTGATGCACATCAGTCCGCTGATCGGACTTTGTACAGGTTCCATTCCCATGGTTGGAGGACATGGTACAGCAGGTGCTTTCGGACCGGTTCTTGAGGACTTCGGAGTTGCGGGAGCAAGTACACTTTGTACCGCAGTGCAACCTTCGGTCTGATCGCCGGAAGTATGATGGGCGGCCCTATCGGCAATAGACTGATCGAGAAAAAAAATCTTCTGGATACGGTTGTCCAGGAAGATGATAGCCTTCTTATTGAGGAGGAAAAGAAACACGAGCGTCACACAAGTATGTATCCGGCAGCGGTATTCCAGCTGATCATTGCCATCGGAATCGGAACCATTGTATCGGATCTGCTGTCAAAAACAGGCATGACCTTCCCGATCTATATCGGAGCCATGATCGCGGCAGCTTTTATCCGTAATATCGGTGAGTATTCCGGCAAGTTCACGATTTACATGGGTGAGATCAACGATATCGGTGGTATCAGCCTTTCCCTGTTCCTGGGAATCGCCATGATCACACTGAAGCTGTGGCAGCTGGCAGATCTGGCACTTCCGCTGGTCATTCTGCTTGCAGGTCAGGTGCTGCTGATGTTTGTATTTGCTTACTTTGTGGTGTTCAATGTTATGGGAAGAGACTACGATGCGGCAGTACTTTCTTCCGGTGTCTGTGGTTTCGGTATGGGAGCCACACCAAATGCCATGGCAAATATGCAGGCTGTCTGCGAGAAATATGCGCCTTCTGTAAAAGCATATCTTCTTGTGCCGCTGGTAGGAAGTCTGTTTGCGGATTTCCTGAACAGTTTGACGATTACATTTTTTATCAATTTCTTATAAGTTTTTGTCCCGTGAGTGTGCGGCCAAACGGAATGTACCAGGCAGATGCACAGGCGGGGACAGGATGACTCGATAAAATACAGGGGATGAGGGATCGAGATGTTTGGAAAGAAAATTTTTGGAAAAAGACAGGAAAAGAAATCAAAAGAATACAAGATCATAAACGAAAATGTTGCAGTACCGGAGGTACATACCGGTGAGGATGCGGACATAGATGATAAGGCAAAAGATGAGCCGATCACCTACGACAATGTGGCAATTCCGGAGATACATATCCGTAAGAAAAAGAAATAACCAGCACAGAAAAGATAGAAGGTGAATGAATTGTCAACATCCATGGTAAAGGGAAATCCGCTGAAGCTGATGGTGCAGTTTGCGTTGCCCCTTCTTCTGGGTAACCTTTTGCAGCAGACTTATAACATTATTGATGCGGCCATTGTAGGCCAGATTCTGGGAGCGAAGGCCCTGGCAAGCGTAGGTGCCACCAGTAGCGTGCAGTTTCTAGTCCTTGGTTTCTGCATAGGAATCTGCGCCGGTTTCGGTGTTCCTGTGGCAAAATATTTCGGGGCAGAGAAGCATGATACCATGCGAAATTACATATTTAACGGCGCAGTGCTTACTGCAGGAGCTGCGATTGTGCTTACGTCTATGTGTGCGATCCTGTGCAACCAGATTCTGCATATTCTGTCAGTGCCGTCAGATATTTATGCCAATGCGTATCGTTATATCCTCATTATCTTTCTGGGGATCCCGTTTTCGCTGCTGTATAATTATCTGTCCAGTATCTTAAGATCTGTGGGTGACAGCAGGACACCGTTTATCTTTCTGGCGTTTGCGGCAGTTTTGAATATTTTTCTGGATCTGTTCTGCATTGTTGTTCTGAAATGGGGATGTGCGGGAGCTGCCATTGCCACCATCACGGCACAGGCCATCAGCGGAATCTGCTGTCTGTTTGTGATCTCCCGGAAGATGGAACTGATGTGGCTGGGGAAAGCTGACCGCCATATGAGAAAAGAAGCGGTACAGGAACTTCTTCTGATGGGAATTCCCACAGGACTTCAGTATTCCATCACTGCCATCGGAAGTATGGTGATGCAGTCTGCAAACAACGGTCTGGGCAGTGTTTATGTATCTGCCTTTACTGCGGCTATGAGGATCAAACAGTTTGCCATGTGTCCGTTTGATGCGATCTCAACGGCAGCTTCTGTGTTCTGCAGCCAGAACCTGGGAGCAAAACAGCCGGATCGGATCCGAAAAGGACTTCGCCAGGCAGTTACCATTGGAGTTGCGTACGGTGCTCTGATCGGAGTGGTGCTGATCTTTGGCGGCCGGACGCTGACACTGATTTTTGTAAATAAGAGTGCGGTGGATGTGCTGGATGCCTCCGCAAAATATCTGAGATACCTTGGATTTTTCTTCTGGAGTCTTGGTATTCTCAATGTAAACCGTATGGTGACACAGGGACTGGGATATTCCGGCAGAGCTGTGTTCTCCGGAGTGATGGAGATGATCGCGCGCGTGATCGTCAGTGTGGGATTTGTGGGAACTTATGGATTCACGGCGATCTGCTGTGCGGATCAGGCGGCCTGGATTTCCGCAAGCTGCTATATCCTGCCTACCTGCCTGATGTGCGTACGCAGGGCAACGGAAAAAATGAAGTAGAGTAGAAACTATGATAAATGCAGGTTTTCCATGGGAAAGAATGTGATTTCTGTGGAAAATCTGCATTTTTGCGTTGGGGGATGTGGAAAACAGTCGCAGAGTGTAACAAAAGCATATGCATAATTGCGTAATACAGCGGAAGATGCCGCCCGGATTTGTAAAATTTGGCGTGTTTACTTTTGAAAAAAATATCTTTATAATAAAAATATTGGTCTGACAGGATACAATATATTTTTGACCTACGAAAGGATGTGACAGATTGGATATCATAAAAAAATTCGGGGACATGGTGGGAGAGGAATCCATC
>CAKUJL010000210.1 GCA_934661715.1 uncultured Oscillospiraceae bacterium
GGATATATCTTTTTATGTACGCTTACAGGCTGAAGTCCTGCTTGTCGAATTTCGAAAAATCCTTCGGCTTCACACGGCCGGGAACGCGCTTTAATGGGTCGTACCGGAACCTGCGGCAGTGATGCTGGCACGGGACGATGCCGTAGTACTGGCAGACCATCGTTTCCTCGTCGATGCGCCCAGCGAACTGGCAGTAGGTACAGTATCGGTCGATAGTTTTACGAAAGAGCATAAGACCGCCGCCTTTCCGGTTGGTTTTGACGCAGAACATTATACACGATGCCGCGCGAAATTTCCAGTCTCCTTTTTCAGGCACACGAGGCAAATCCCACCGCAGAGCAGAAGCTGCGCCGCCGCCGGGAAAAGCCAGCTCGTCTGAAGCGCAAACGCCGCCTGCGCCTCCAGCCGCGCCCGGAACAGCGCATAGACGACAGCGCTCAAAACGCCCGACAAAGCCGCGTGCAGCAGCTTCGGCAAAAACACGTGAAGACCACGCAGCCCCGCCTGCTCCAGAACCGCCTTCGTCTGCGCGTGCACGCTGAGGCCGCCAAAGGCCAGCAGCGCCGAGGAAAGCACGAACTTCGCGCCCTGTGAGAAAGAAGCTTCGCCCAAAGCCGCCGCGCCGCCGGAAAGCTCCAGAACCCCCGTCAGAACCGCGCCCGCCCAATCCGGCAGGAATCGCGCGAGAATTCCGTTTGCCATCGCGGACAGAACGCCAAATACGACGGCGAACAGGCAGACCGCGAAGATCGTTTTCCCCGCCTGAAGGACGCTTTTCGTGAAGGCCTCGGAAAAGGAGACGGAAGGCGTTTTTTCTTCTGCCCGGGGCTTGGGGCCGGACTTTTGCGCACGGTGTCTTCCCAAAATCGCACCCAGCGCCAGCGCCGAGACGATGTGCACGAGATACAAAAGAAGTCCCGCAAGCGCACTTCCGAAGACCTGCCCGCCCACGACGCCGAAGACAAACGCCGGGCCGCAGTTGTTGCAGAAAAAAAGAAGCCGCTGCGCTGATGTCTCGTCGATGCTTCCACCCGCGTAAAGGCTCGATACCGCCTGCGCACCCGAAGGATACCCGCCCGTGAGCCCCAGCGCCAGCGCCGCCGCGCCGGAGCCCGGAACGCCGAACACCGGCTCCATCAAGCGCGAAAACGGTTTTTCCAGCCGCTTCGTCAGCCCGAGACTTCCAAACAGATTTGCGCACACGAAAAACGGAAAGAGAGACGGCACAAGCACCTTCGCGCAGAGCGACAAGCTCGAAGCCGCCGCGGCGCTTGCCGCCTTTGGACAGAGTATCAGGTAGACATAACAACTTCCAATCAAAGCTGCCTGCAAAAAGCTGGACATCGTTTTTTCCCGCATCTGAAATCACCCCGAACCAATCTATGTTTGCCCGGCAAGATTTCATGCCGGCGGCATAAGCTGTTTAGGAAATGAGGTGGGCAGGATGAACAAATTCAAGAAGCTATTGGAACGGGCGGCGCAGCGGCTGGAAATTCCGGCGGATATTGCGGCGGAGCTGCCGCACATCGAGATAAACGGCTTTTCCGCGTGCTCGCTGGACTGTCACCGCGCGATTCTGGCCTATGAGCCGGAGAAGATCGTCATCCGGGTCAATACCGGCGCGGTGACAATTGAAGGCGCGGGGCTCGAGCTTCGGCATATGCACCGCGACAGGTTGTCGGTGACGGGCGAGATTCATGCACTGACGTTTGCGGGGGAAGGCTAGATGTGGCGCGTGATCTGGTTTTTGCAGGGCTATGTCCGCGCGAGGCTCAAAGGGGCAAGTCCTGAGTGGGCGCTCGAGCGGCTGACACAGGCAAGGGCCGCGTTTTTAGAGCCCGTGCGCGAGGACGACGTGACGATCTCCCTGCTGCTTCTGAAGAAAGACGTCCCCAAAGCGGAAAACGCGGCACAGAAGGCCATGTGCGAACTCGAAATTGCGGAGGAGTTCGGCTTATCTAAAAGCCTCGGCGGGCTTTTTCGCAGGAAGGTGTTCTGCATCGCGCTCGTACTGGCGCTGGCGGCGTCGTTTGTGATCCCGAAGTTCGTGTTTTTCTACGAGGTGACCGGAAACGAAGCCGTGCCGGAGGAAAAGATCCTCCGCGCGATGAAAAGTCTCGGCGTGGGCTTCGGGACGTATGGGCCGGATATCAAGCCGCAGGAGCTCAAGAACAAAATGCTGCTGCTGATCCCGGAACTTCAGTGGTTCACGGTCCAGCAGAGCGGCATGCGGGCGCGTATCGTCGTCCGGGAAAGGCCGGAACGAATCCCCGTGGAAGAGCGCAGAGCGCCGATGGACGTCGTCGCGGCAAAAGACGGCGTGATCACAAGCGTCTACGCGTTTGATGGAAACTGCCTCTGTAAGCCCGGACAGGCGGTAAAAAAGGGGCAGCTGCTCATCTCGGCGTACACCGATCTCGAGTTTACCACGCGCGTCTGCGCCGCCAGAGGGGAAATTTACGCCGGAACGCTGGCGCAGAAAACCGTCGTGACGCCGGACACCGTGACCGTCAAGCGGCCAAACGGGAAAACGGCGCGGTCGGTCAGTCTGCTTCTTGGAGAAAAACGGCGGAATATTTTCACAAACGGTGGAAATCTGACAGGCAGATGTGATAAAATAACAAGAACCCATATGCTGACGCTTCCCGGCGGGCTGGAGATCCCCATCGGGCTGAGCGTGACGCAGTGCGTCTACTATGACACCGAGACGAAGCCGCTTTTGCCCGAGTCGGCCAAAGCGCAGCTGCAAGAGCAGGCGGAATCCGCCGTCCGGCAGGACATGATCGCGGGAACGATTCTGGACGTAACCGGCGAGCTTTCGCGGCAGAATGGCATTTTTGAATATACCGCGTCGATCCGGTGCGAGGAAATGATAGCCCGGATGGTACGCGCGAGTATTTTGCAGATCAATTGAAGGAAGACGATACCATGACAGAACGAACCATCAACGCAGAGCGTGTCGAGCAGCTCATCGACGTTTTCGGCTCCTTTGACGAGAACGTGAAGAAGATCGAGCAGGCCTTCGGCGTGCATATCACAAACCGCAACACCGAGCTCAAGGTGACGGCGGAGGATTTAGAGGCCGTGGACGCCGGAGCCAGAGCCATTGAAGCGCTTTTGTCTCTTGCGGCAAAGGGCGAAGAGATCGACGATCAGAAGGTGCGCTATCTTATCGATCTTGTCCGCGCGGGAAAAGAAGAGCAGGTCACGAAAATGGCCAAAGACGTCGTCTGCGTCACGGCGAAGGGTCGGCCCGTCAAGGCAAAGACCATCGGCCAGCAGACATATCTCAAGGCCATCTCCAAAAACACCATCACCATCGGCGTCGGCCCTGCCGGTACGGGCAAGACGTATCTGGCCGTCGCGCAGGCCGTCGCGGCC
>CAKUJL010000211.1 GCA_934661715.1 uncultured Oscillospiraceae bacterium
AATGAGAAAAACGGCATAGCCGAAGCTATACCGTTTCTCTCTTGCCTCACGATGTTTTCTTATCGGGAGGCACCTTTTGGCGTGTCTTTTCTTTTTGGCGGAGTGCGGTCTGCGCAGCAGACCGTGTCGCCTGCGGGCGGGAATTGAACGCGCAAGACACCCCTGATGGGTTTCTTGCACACATTCTTCCTTTCCGAAAACGTTAGTCACAGCGTTCTAAAAGCCGGCGTCTTGGCGACATGCCGGTGGCATGCCGCAACCGGCGTGCGAGAACTCTGTCCACTTCGCAAAAACACCGCTTGATAAAGTACGTGTATCGCCTTATAATAACACAGCGTTATATATAACCAACTGTTATAATTGAGGTGAGGACCATGCCTGCCATTCGGAAGGTATCGAGAGACGAGATCATTGACGCGGCGGTCGACGTGCTGCGGGAGGGCGGCTTTGCCGCGGTCAACGCGCGGAGCGTGGCGAAAAAGCTGGGCTGTTCGACGCAGCCGATCTATTTTTCCTTTCAGAACATGGACGAGCTCAAGGCGGCGCTGACGCAGCGGGCCATCGACCTGCACACCCGGCGCGTGCGCGAGTCGCTGCGGGTCCACGCGGGAAACGACAGCCGCTACAGCAGCTACGGCATGGGCTTTGTCCGCTTCGCAGCGGAGGAAAAGCAGCTGTTTCGCTGGCTCTATCTCGAGGACGGACAGCTGGGGCCGTATCAGAACGACGTGCTGCAAAGCGAGGTGCTCGGCGTGCTCATCGAGGAATTCGGCTACAGTGAGCAGGTCGCCGAACGGTTCCATCAGGACATGACGTATTTTACCTACGGTCTGGCGATCCTCGCCAACACGGGCCATCTGCACCTGACGCAGCCGGAGCTGCGCGAGGCGTTCCGCCGGGAGTTCCGGGCCTTGATCGCCATCTACGGAAAACCCGCGAAGCTTCCCGAATTTGCAGTGAAGGCGGGTGTCGTGCTGTGAAGCTGACGCTGGCTTTTTCGTGGCCGGGGCTTGTGAGCTTTGCCCTGCCGATGCTTGTAAACATCGCCTACTGCGCGTTCCCGCCGTCTGAAAAACCGGAAGCTTCCGCAAAGGTCCCGCACTGGCTCGAGCTTGTGGAGCAGGTCAGCCGCGCGGCCTATCTTCTGGCGATGACGCTTCTTGTGAGCCGGGAGCCGGCCTCTGCCAGGTGCGTATGGCTCTGGCTTGCGGCGGCGTTTCTGGCGCTTTATCATACGGCGTGGCTGCGGTATTTTCTGGGCGGACGGAAAATCGCGCTTTTGAACCGGGCACTGCTGTTCGTGCCGATGCCGCTGGCGGTGTACCCGGTCTTGTACTTTTTGTGCGCGGCGCTCTGGCTGCACAATCTTCCGGCGGCGGGGATCCTGCTTATTTTCGGCGCGGCCCATCTGGCGGTTTCGCTGCGGTCTTTTCAACAGAAGGGATGAAATTATGAAGAATATAATTGTATATGTACACGGAAAGGGCGGCTCGGCGCAGGAAGCCGAGCATTACAGACCGCTTTTTCCGGACGCGGCGGTCGTTGGCTTCGACTATCAGGCGCGGACGCCGTGGGACGCGAGGGCGGAATTTCCGCCGTATTTTGCGAGGCAGCGCAGCCAGTGCGGCAGACTCACCCTGATCGCGAACAGCATCGGCGCGTTTTTCTCTATGTCGGCGCTGGACGCGGCGCTCGCAGACGAGGCGTTTTTCATTTCGCCGGTCGCGGACATGGAAAAGCTGATCGAAAACATGATGCGCTGGGCGAATGTGACCGAACAGGAGCTCAAAGAAAAGCGCGAAATTCCCACGGCCTTCGGCGAAACGCTCTCGTGGGACTATCTGCAATACGTGCGCAGCCACCCGGCCGCATGGCGCGTCCCGACGCATATTCTGTACGGAGAATTGGACGATCTGACCTCGCTTGAAACCGTGACCGCCTTCGCGGAGAAAACCGGCGCGGATCTCACCGTCATGCCCGGCGGCGAGCACTGGTTCCACACGCAGGCGCAGCTGCGGTTTTTAGACGGCTGGCTCACGAAGAAGCGCCCGTAAAAACACTTGCCGTGCACCAAAAGCTGTGATACGATAGCGCTGAAGATTCGGCACGACAGGAGAAACACACGATGAACTACGACGCATTTAACGTACAGACCCGCGAGGCGATCGCCGCCATGGAACCGGCAGAAAAACAGGCCCATCTGGAGCGGGTGCTGCGCGAAGCCTGCCAGACCGATACGGCGCATCCGCGCATTTTGGACAAGATGGCCCCGGAATTTGTCTCGTGCGACGCGATCTCACGGACGGCGAGTATCCGCTTTTCTGTCGAAGACTGGATGTGCAACGCCAAAGGCACGCTCCACGGCGGCATGATCGCCACGATGCTCGATAACTCGATGGGCCTTCTCACCCGCGCGTTCTATGGAAACAGCGACAAAATTTCGACGATCAATCTGAGCCTCAATTACCTGCGTCCCGTTCTGCCCGGAAAAAGCGTCACGGCCACCGTGCGCATCGAAAAGCCCGGCCGGAACATCGTGTTTTTGTACGCCGTGCTCACCACGCAGGACGGAAAACCCGCCGCCACCGCCAGCGGCACTTTCAACGTGTAATGCAAAAAACCCCGGATGGTTCGGTTCAGAATCATCCGGGGTTTTGCTGTTTTTAGGTCCTGTCGGCGGCGGTGATTTCCCGCAGCACGCGGCAGGGATTGCCTGCGGCCACGACGTTTGCCGGGATATCGCGCGTGACGACGCTTCCGGCGCCAATCACGCTTCCGCTTCCGATCGTCACGCCGGGAAGCACCAGAACGCCCGCGCCCAGCCAGACGTTTTCTCCCAGCGTGATGGGAAGCGCCCGTTCCAGCCCGCGGCTTCGCGCATGGGGGTCGAGCGGGTGCTGCGCGGTATAGAGCCCACAGCCCGGCCCGAGCAGACAGCCCTCTCCGATATGAATTGCCGCGCCGTCCATGAGATAGACGCCGTGGTTGAGAAAGACGTTCTTCCCGAGATAGCAGTTTGCCCCATAGTCCGTGGTAAACGGCGAGAGAATTTCCGTGCCCTCCTGCATGTGCGGCAGGAGCGCGTGAAGAAGTGCCAGCCGCGCGTTTTCGTCTGCCGGGTCGGTCTGATTCAGCCGGAAGCAGAGCGATTTTGCCTTCCTGCGAAGCGCACACAGCGACTCGTCGTTTGCATCATACCAGAGCCCGCGGGCCATTTTTTCCGTTTCTGTCATATTGCCTCCAAAAAATAAGCCGGGGAAACTCCCCGGCTCTTGCGTTATCCGTTTGTAGGGTCGTAATTTTTACCGAACTGCAGATCGGTAAATTTGATCGTTGCGCTGTCCATGTGAAGCG
>CAKUJL010000212.1 GCA_934661715.1 uncultured Oscillospiraceae bacterium
GACCAGTGGCGCGGCGAATGCTGGAGGATGATCAAAGAAAGGTCAGACTGCCAGTTTCTCTTTCTGACCAAGCGCATCGAGCGCTTCCGGCAGTGCATCCCGGATGATTGGGCAGACGGATACGAGAATGTCACCGTGTGCTGCACCATTGAAAATCAGAAAAACGCGGACAAAAAGCTCTCTGTCTTTCAGTCGCTTCCCATAAAGCACAGGTGCATCGCCGCGCAGCCGCTTCTTGAGCGCGTGAATTTAGAGCCTTACTTAAACGGCGTGGAGCTGGTCGTCGTCGGCGGAGAGTCGGACAGAGAGGCCAGACCCCTCGACTATGACTGGGTGCTGGACATCCGGGAGCAGTGCATCCGCAGGCACGTGGATTTCGAGTTCCGGCAGTGCGGCACGCACTTTATCAAAGACGGCAGGCAGTATAAGCTTCAGGTAAAAGACCTGTGCAAACAGGCACGGCTTGCCAATATCAACTACAGCTGCACGCCGCGGGAAGCACACGAGGACAGGCAGGAAACATTTGGAATCTGAGCATGGAGGCAGGGAATGCAGAACAAAGCCAGTATCACCGCCCTGATGAGCGCGTTCGGCCGGGCGTTTCACGCGGAAAATGAAGCGCATCCGGTTTTTGAAGACCATCTTGCAAGAGCGCTGCTGACAAAGGAAGAATATGATGCCGTGCAGGGCTATATCCTCGGCGGTGCGCAGTTTTTTGAGCCGGAGCTGGACCCCGCGGCGTCTCAGCCGAAGGAGCTTTTGCGCCGGCTTGTGAACGGGCACATTGCGCCGTCGCCGCTCTGCCGCGCGGCCTACACGGAGAAGGTCCTGAAAGCGTCCGCGCGGACCGGGGCAAAGCAATATGTCATCCTCGGCGCGGGACTCGACACCTTCGCCTTCCGGGAAGAAGCGTTTATATCGAACCACCGCGTATTCGAGGTCGACCATCCTTTGACGCAGGCGGATAAACGAGAACGCATCGCCCGCGCCGGTTGGGCGGTTCCGGAGAATCTCAGCTTTGTCCCCGTGGATTTTACGAAGGACAGCCTGACGAAGCGGCTGATCGCTGCCGGCTTTGACCCAAACGTAAAGTCCTTTTTCTCGTGGCTCGGCGTGACATATTATCTTTCGACAGACGCGATCGGAAAAACGCTTGCAGAGCTTTCCGCACTTTGCGCGGACGGCAGCGCCATCGTGTTCGACTATCCGGACGAGCACTTTTTTGACGCGCCGGAAAAGCGCGTGCAGAACACCATCAGGATGGCAAAAGCGGGCGGCGAGCCGATGTGCACCAGCTTTTCCTACAGGGCGCTTGAAAAGATGCTGGAGAGTCACGGCTTTCTGATCTACGAGCTGCTGACGCCGGAGGACATTCAAACAGATGTGATCGATGCGGCCGGGGCAGAGCTGAAAGCCTTTGAGCATGTCAATTACTGCCTTGCGGTCCGGAAAAATTAGAATTTTGGAGGAAAGCGTATGAACCTCAGAATCACGGACGACGGAAACGAGTGCGATATTCAGGAAATACATGCGCTGTTAAAAGCGTACAATCTCAACCGCCGCGAACCCTCACAGGACGTTCCCCTCGGCTTCTATCTGGAGAACGAGGCGGGCCGGAAGCTTGCCGGACTGACCGGGGAGACCTTTGGAAACTGGCTGTGCATCCGCTATCTTTTCGTCAGCGAACCGTTCCGGGGGCAGGGGATTGGCGGGCGGCTTTTTGCGGCCGCGGAGAACGAAGCGAGGACGCGCGGCTGCAAACACGCCTTTGTGGACACCTTCTCCTTCCAGGCGCCCGCGTTTTATAAAAACCACGGCTACCGGGAAGTTTTTATCTTCGAAGAGTACCCATATACCAGAAAGCGGCACTATTATACGAAGGAATTGCAGATACCGGAGAAAGCGTAAAACGGCAGGAAATCCCTGCGGTACGAAGCTGGTACGCGCCGCATATAAAAAGCCCGGAAGCCTTGCAGGACAAGACTTCCGGGCGGTTTCGTTTTTATTCCCACTCAATAGTCGCAGGCGGTTTACTGGTGATATCATAAACGATCCGATTGATGCCGCGGACTTCGTTTACGATGCGGACCGAGACGCGGTCCAGAACGTCATACGGGATTCTGGCCCAGTCGGCGGTCATGAAGTCGGACGTGGTGACGCCGCGAAGGGCGAGCGTGTAATCATACGTCCGGCCGTCTCCCATAACGCCGACGGAACGCATGGAGGTCAGAACCGCGAAATACTGGTTCATCTGGCGGTCAAAGCCGGCTTTTGCGACCTCGTCGCGGAAGATGAAGTCGGCTTCCCGCAGCGTGTCGAGCTTTTCTTTCGTAATGTCGCCGATGACGCGGATGGCAAGACCGGGGCCGGGGAAGGGCTGGCGCATGACAAGATACTCGGGCAAGCCGAGCTCCCGGCCAAGGCCGCGCACCTCGTCCTTGAAGAGCATCCGCAGCGGCTCGATGATCTCCTTGAAGTCGACATAATCAGGCAGACCGCCGACAGTGTGGTGGCTCTTGATGACCGCGGAATTGCCGAGTCCGGACTCGATGACGTCGGGGTAGATCGTGCCCTGGACGAGGAAGTCGACCTTGCCGATCTTCTTGGCCTCGGCCTCAAAGACGCGGATAAACTCTTCGCCGATGATCTTGCGCTTCGTCTCGGGGTAGGAGACGCCGGCGAGCTTCGTGAGGAAGCGCTCTTCCGCGTTCACGCGGATGAAGTTGATGTCCCACTTGGAGAACGCCGCTTCGACCTCGTCGCCTTCGTCCTTGCGCATCAGGCCGTGATCGACGAACACGCAGGTGAGCTGATTGCCGATGGCCTCTGCCATCAGAGCCGCCGCGACAGAGGAGTCCACGCCGCCCGAGAGCGCGAGAAGCGCCTTGCCCGAGCCGACCTTTTCGCGGATATTTCGGATCGCGTTCTGGCGGTAGTCGGCCATCGTCCAGTCGCCGGTCGCGCCGCAGACACGGTACAGGAAGTTGCGGAGGATCAGCGAGCCCTCTTCGGTGTGGTTGACCTCCGGGTGGAACTGCACGCCGTAGATTTTGCGCGACTCGTCGCAGATGCCGACCGTGGGGCAGGCGGCGGAGTGGGCGCAGAGGGTAAAGCCCGTGGGCACCTTCGCCATATAATCGCCGTGGCTCATCCACGTGACGCTGCTTTCTTTCAGACCGTGGAAAATTTCACAGGAGGTGTCGAAGAAGGTCTCCGTTTTGCCGTATTCGCGGGCGGTGTCGTCCTGCGCGGCGGTAACGAGGCCGCCTAAATGGTGGGCGATGAGCTGGCAGCCATAGCAGATGCCGAGGATCGGAAGACCAAGGGTGAAGATCTTCG
>CAKUJL010000213.1 GCA_934661715.1 uncultured Oscillospiraceae bacterium
GTATACCGTAATGTTGTCCTTGACCTTCTCACCCGGCTGCTTCCACGCCGTCATGAGGGGCTTTGCGTTTTTGTCGCGCAGGGGAGCGATGATGGTCGCCGAGGGGTCAAAATATAGAATTTCCGCGTCCGGGATCCGGCTCATGACCTGCTGCTTGCGGGTCGGGATCGGATACCACGGGGACGTCGCGAGACAAACGATCTGTTTCATGTCGCTTCCTCCAAAAGCTTTTTTGCGATCTGTTCATTCTGCGCGGCCAGCGCACGCAGGTGCTCGACGCTGTATTCGGCCGGGTCGGAAAGCGCCCCGGAAATGAGCTCGCAGAGATTTTCCGCCGTCACGTCTTCAAAATACACGCAGTGCTTCTGCCCGATGTAGTGCATGAAGCCCGTGACCTTCGGGTCATACGACACCGCGACAAGAGGCACGGCCACGCTCGAGGCAAAGATCAACGCGTGAAGGCGCATGGACACAACGACGCGCATTTTTTTCATCATGCCGATGATGAGCTTTTCATCGGCGGGCGCCGGGAGCATCGGGCAGTCAAAGCCGAGCGCCTGCGCCACCTCCCGGCTGGGCGGAAGATCGCGGTTTGGCTCGAGTGCGAAGAAAATGGGCTGCAAACCGCAGCGCTCTTTGGCGAATTTCGCCGCCTGCACAAAAGCGTCCTTTTTTCCGTCAAACCCCGGCCAGTCGCGCAGGACAAACAGCGCGTAAGCCCCCGCGGGGTCTATGTTGTTTCCGAGCAGGAAGCCGTCCACCGCGCCCTCAAGTCCGGGCTCCAACAGCAGCGCCGGGTCCGCCGTCACGTAGACCTTCGGCTTTGTCACGCCCATGCTTTTGAGCTCCTCGGCGGAGAGGTCCTCGCGCAGCGTGATGGCGTCGACATTTTTGTCGATGACGCGGGCCGAGAGCTTCCGGCAGCCGTCCCCGTTCACCGGGCCGATGCCGCAGCCGTACATTAAGACCTTGTTTCCCGTCAGCTTGGCAAGGCGGATGCTGAGAAGGTAATAGTACAGGCTCCTCGTGCTCGTCTGGTTCTGAATGAGGCTGCCGCCGCCCGATAAATAGAGCTTCGTGCGCCGCATGACCGGCAGGAACGAGAAGGGGTTAAACACATACACCGCCCCCACGTGGTGCGTCAGCCGCGTCGCTTTGGGATTGTGCGAGAGAACCGTGATGGGCATATCGGGGTCGATGTGCTGGAGCTGGCGCAAAATCGCCTTCAAAATCGCCTCGTCGCCCGCGTTTCCCTTGCCGTAGGCCCCGCAGATCAGAATGCCGCGGCGCTTCTGCTTTTCTGCCGCCGTCTGGCGGAGGATCGTCCGGTAAATGTCCAGCTGGTGGCTGACCGTGGCTTCGGCGGAGTAGACCCGCTCGGCCTTTTCGTAGAAATTTTCGCCCAGCTGGCGGCGGAAGGCGGGATTTTCGACGAGCCGCACCATGAACGCGGCCAGTGTGTCCACGTCCTTCGGCTGGAACAAAAGCCCCGTCACGCCGGACTCCATCATATAGGGAATGCCGCCGACCGCGGTTGCGATCGTCGCGCAGCGCATTCTCGCGCCCTCCACGAGCGCATACGGAGAGCCCTCAGAAAGAGAGGTCAGCATGTTCACGTCGATGGCGTTATAAAAGCTGTCTGTGTCCTTGACCCAGCCGGCAAACGTAACGGAATTTTCCGGGCAGAGCTCTTTTGCAAGGCTTCCCAGCATCTGCCGCTCTTCGCCGTCGCCTGCGATCACGAGGCGGATATTCGGGCATTTTTCCGCGGCCTTTCCGAAGCCCCGGATGAGCGTTGCGATGTCCTTGACGGGGTTTAACCGCGCGGCGATGCCGAAAACGACGGTATTTTCATCGAAGTGCACGCCGATGGAAGACAGGTATTCCTCTCGCGAAAGGGCCGTTTTCTGCGGCGGAAACTCCACGCCGTTGTAGATGGAAAAGAGCTTCTGCGGATCAAAGCCGCGCGAGATAAGAAGCTGCACCATCGCGTCCGAAACGCCGATGTGATAGTCAAAGACGCGAAGCGCCACGGTATTGATCGTGCCGTAGGTGAGGCGGTGGAAGGGACGGCCCAGATAGTCCAGCCGGTAGTCTGAGTGCACGGTCGTGACAATGGGGATATTGATGGTGCGCTTTAAGATCGCGCCGATCATATTGGCTCTGGAGCCGTGGCAGTGGACGATGTCAAAATGCTCACTTTGAATCATGCCGCGCAGAATCCGGATGCTGCTGCGCACGCCGGAATCGAGCACGAGCGTGTCAATGCCCATCTGCTTCGCGTCGTCCGCGAACGCGCCCGCCGTAAAGCACACGAGCCGCACCGTCTGCGTCTTTCCCAGACCATCTAACAGCGACAGAACGTGCGTCTTTGCCCCGCCGACGTCGCCGCCGGAAATCAAATGGATAATCTTCATAGTAACTCCCAGAGAGCGCAGCAAAACTGCCTCTTGTTTCTTTCCGCGTTTTCGGATAAAATAGCCTATGCGCCATCTGCGCAGAGGTAAGAATAGTATAATCTATTTTTCTTTCAGAATCAACTCAATGGAGGTATATATGAAAATTGTAGATGAAAAGGGCCGTCTGTTCGGCAAGATCAATCTCATCGACCTGCTGGTGATCGTTCTCGTCGTCGCCATCGTGGCGGCGGTGGGCTGGAAGCTCGTCGGCAGTAAGGCCGCGGCGGCGGTCTCGGATAATCAGCATGAGATCACGTTCACAGTCATTTTTGAAGACCAACCCACTGAAGTCGCCCAGTTTGCCGAAACGCAGGTCGGAAAGCAGCTGGTCAACAACGCAAAGCTCATCCCGGCAGAAGTTACCGAGGTCTCGTCGATTCCCCTTGCGTCTGAACCGCACGCTAACCTCTACGTCACTGTGAAGGCCACGGCCACATTATCCGGCAACGTCTGGAAGGTCGGCAGTCAGGAGGTCCGCGTGGGCTACGAGTATATTCTCAAGACGAGCGAATTTGAGCTGACCGGCATCATCACCGGCATGGAGGCGGACAATGGCTGAGCTGCTGCGCGGCTGCTTTCTGTACCGCTGGGCGATGGCGATCCTTGCGTGGTTTACGCGCATGGCGGAAGGAAGCCGGTTTCGCGCGGGCGTGAAGACGTTCTGGCAGTCGAGCAGGACCGCCGCGTTTCTGCGAAGAAAAGCCTCTGCCGATACCGCGTATCTGGATGCCAGCGGCACGGAGCGCTTTTTGTCCGGTGTTAACGAACGGCTTTTTGCCCGCGGAACGAGCAAAGCATGGGTTGAATCCTCCGTCCTCTACAAAATTTACCGCGCGGTCTTCACCTGCGGC
>CAKUJL010000214.1 GCA_934661715.1 uncultured Oscillospiraceae bacterium
GATCTGGGGCGCGATTCCCGGCATCTTCAAGGCCTATCTGAACGTCAACGAGGTCATCACCGCCATCATGTTCAACTGGATCGGCCTCTACGGCTGCAACACCATCATGTACGGAAGAGGCACCGGCGCGATGTACAACGCCAAGCAGTCGAAGACCTTCGCCGTCACCGGCGACAGCCTCATTCCGTCCAATCTCTTCGGCTGGGACATGACCAAAACGTTTGGCTACAAATCCTGCACGATCGCCATCTTCCTCGCGGTCATTGTCGCGATCATCCTCTATGTCGTCATCAACAAGACGACCTTCGGCTATGAGCTCAAGGCCTGCGGCTGCAACAAGAACGCGGCCAAATACGCGGGCATTGACGAAAAGCGCAGCATCATTTTGTCCATGATCATCGCGGGCGCACTGGCGGGCTTCGGCGCGGGTCTTTATTACCTGTCCGGCGCGGCGCAGTGGATCCCCGGCGACTCGACGGCGCTGCCCTCGGAAGGCTTCGACGGCATTTCGGTCGCGCTTCTTGCCTCGTCCGACCCCATTGCCTCCATCTTCTCGGCGATCTTCATTTCGCACATCTCGACCGGCGGCGGCTTTATGAACGCGTCGCTGTTCCCGCCCGAGATCGCGGATATCATCTCCGGCATCATCATTTATCTCTGCGCGTTCTCGCTGCTGTTCCGGAACCTCATCGTCACGCTCTTCACGGGCAAGCGCAAAAAGATTGTGGAACCCGAAAAACCGGACGCTCCGGCGAAAAACGGAAAGGAGGCGGACAAGCAATGATCCTGATGCTCAAATACGCGCTGCTTTCCGCAACGGTTCTGATGCTCGTGGCCCTCGGCGGCTGCTTCTCGGAGCATTCGGGCGTCATCAACCTCGCGCTCGAGGGAATCATGGTCATCGGCGGCCTTGTCGGCACGATGGCGCTGAACCTGCTGCCGGCCGATATGCTGCCTGCGTGGAAGGTCGTGATCTCGACGGTCCTCGCGGCGGTTTCCGGCATTCTGTACTCGTCGCTTCTGGCGTTTTCGGCCATCAATCTGAAGGCCGACCAGACCATCGGCGGCACGGCTTTGAACCTGCTTTCCACGGCCATCGCCCTCGTTGTGGTCAAGCGCTACAACGGCACGCAGTCGGCCAAATTAAGCTACGACAATTCCCCGTTCATTTTCCAGATCGGCAGCCTGACCGTGAACGTCTTTCTGATCATCGGTCTGGTGCTTCTGGCCGTGTCCATCGTTCTTCTTTATAAGACGCGCTTCGGCTTACGGCTTCAGGCGTGCGGCGAGCATCCGCAGGCGGCGGGCTCGGTCGGCATCAACGTCTACAAGATGCGCTGGGCAGGCGTGCTCATCTCGGGCTTTTTGGCCGGTATCGGCGGCTTTGCCTACATTGTTCCCGCCGTGCAGACGTGGAACTTCGAAGTCGGCGTCGCGGGCATGGGCTTCCTTGCCCTCGCGGTCATGATCTTCGGTCAGTGGAAACCGGGCAAGATAGCGCTGGCGGCCATCTTCTTCGCGGTGTTCAAATCGCTGGCCAACATCTACGATTCCATCGGCTGGCTCAGCGCCCTGCACCTGACCAAGGAGCTCTACAACATGATGCCGTTCGCCGCGTCCATGGTCATCCTCGCCTTCACCTCCAAGCGCTCCAGAGCGCCGAAGGCCGAGGGTATCCCGTATGACAAGGGACAAAGATAACGCCGCACTTGCACAGCATCCGTAGGGGGCGATGCCCACATCGCCCCGGCAGCACGCACCGTTTTAACAGAAATCTTCAGCGAATTCGCAGCTTCCTCGCGGGCCGATGTGGGCATCGGCCCCTACGCATAACCGGGAAGTTTTCGGAAACCCCGTAGGGGCGGGCGGCTCGATCGTCCGCACTTACGAAGGCTTGCAGAAAACTGTTTCTGACATAGCAAAGGAGTAATTTCCATGAGAATGGTTGATTTGATTGAAAAAAAGCGCGATGGGGGCGTCCTTTCGGACGAGGAGATCCGCTTTATCATTGACGGCTTTACAAAGGGCGCGATCCCGGACTATCAGATGTCCGCATGGGCGATGGCCGTGTTTTATAAGGGCATGACCGACCACGAGACCGCGGTGCTGACCGACGCGATGATGCGCTCGGGAGATACCATTGATCTTTCGCGCTTCGGCACAAAGTCCGTGGACAAGCACTCCACGGGCGGCGTGGGCGACAAGACGACGCTGATTCTGGCCCCGATCGTCTCATCTCTCGGCGGCAAGATGGCGAAGATGTCCGGCCGCGGCCTCGGCCACACCGGCGGCACGGTCGATAAACTCGAGTCCATTCCGGGCTACAAAACGACTTTGACCGCGGACGAGTTCATGCAGCAGGTAGAGCGCGTCGGCGTGGCGGTCATCGGCCAGTCCGGCAATCTGACCCCGGCGGACAAAAAGCTCTACGCGCTGCGCGACGTCACCGCGACGGTCGACTCTCTGCCGCTCATTACGTCCTCGATCATGTCCAAAAAGCTCGCCGCGGGCTCACACTCGATCGTGCTGGACGTGAAGGTCGGCTCGGGCGCATTTATGAAGACGCTGGATGACGCGAGAAAGCTGGCGCAAAACATGGTCGCGATCGGCAAGGCCTGCGGCCGGAATGTCCGCGCGGTG
Source organism: uncultured Oscillospiraceae bacterium (assembly GCA_934661715.1). Lineage (GTDB taxonomy): Bacteria > Bacillota > Clostridia > Oscillospirales > Oscillospiraceae > CAG-170. Next base: position 2,641 of record CAKUJL010000214.1, read on the forward strand.
CTTTCCAACATGGACGTGCCCCTTGGCATGGCCATCGGCAACGCGCTGGAGGTGCAGGAGGCGGCGGAAATTTTGCAGGGCCGCGGCTGCGACGATCTGCGCGGGGTGTGCATGACGCTGGCGGCAAACATGGTCGAGCTCTGCAACGGCTGGGACGAGGACTATGCAAAGCAGCAGGTGCACGAAGCCGTTTCGTCCGGCAAAGCGTTCGAGCAGATGAAGCGCTGGATTGCCGCGCAGGGCGGCGACGCGTCCGTTCTGGAGGACTTCTCGAAATTCCCGCAGGCAAACACTGTGCACGAAATTCTCGCGCCGCGAGACGGCTGGATCTCCCGCATGGACACGCAGAAGGTCGGCGAGGCGTCGAGCGTTCTCGGTGCGGGCCGCATGACGAAGGAGGATTCCATCGACTTTGCCGCCGGTATCGTGCTGTCGAAAAAGACCGGCGACTATGCGAAAAAGGGCGAGGTTCTGGCGCGGCTCTACACGAACAGGCCCGCTTCCGTTTCGGAAAGCGAGGACATGTTCCTTCGCGCGTTGACCTGGAGCGAGGCCCGGCCCGAGCCGGAGACGCTTATCTACGAAGTGATTCGATAAAGGAGAGAGAATATGTCTGATGTGATCGTAATCGGCGTTGCCGGAGGCACCGGCAGCGGCAAAACCAC
>CAKUJL010000215.1 GCA_934661715.1 uncultured Oscillospiraceae bacterium
CGGAAAGGCCGAACTTGCGGAAGATACGGTCGAGAACGAAGGCGATACGGGCCATGTAGCCGCAGGCCTCGAGGAACGCCAGCAGGAGGAACAGAACGAGCATCTGCGGCACGAAGCCGAGCACCGCGCCAACACCGGCGACGATACCGTCAAGGATCAGGCCCTGGAGCCAGTCCGCCGCGCCGGCAGCTTCGAGTGCGTTGCCGACCAGAACCGGAACGCCGGGGACCCAGACGCCATAGTTTGCGGGATCGGGCTCTTCGCCCATCTCGTCGAGGGTCGCCTGTGCTTCTTCGTAGTCAGCGACAGTAGCGGTCTCTTCGGAGACAGCAAGCGTCTCTTCGTCTTCGACTTCGTAGGTGAACTCGCCGTTGGTGGGTTCGCCGTGTTCTTCGACGTAGGCTTCGTAGCCGTCGACGATCGTGGCGGCCTCGGCGTATGCGTCAGCGTCTTCGGAGTAAGCGCTCGATCCGATGCCGAGCAGGTGCCAGCCGTCGCCGAACAGGCCGTCGTTTGCCCAGTCGGTCGCGGCCGAGCCAACGGTAACCATGGAGATGTAGTAAACGAGGAACATGACGACCGCGAAAATCGGAAGGCCCAGCCAGCGGTTGGTCACGACACGGTCGATCTTATCGGAAGCGGAAAGGCCGCCCGCGTTCTTTTTCTTGTAGCAGTTCTTGATGAGCTCTGCAATGTAGACATAGCGCTCGTTGGTGATGATGGACTCTGCATCATCGTCGAGCTCGGTTTCTGCGGCCTTGATGTCCTGCTCGACGTGCGCCATGACGTCGGCCGGGACCTGCAGCTTTTCAAGCACCTTGTCGTCGCGCTCGAAGATCTTGATGGCGTACCAGCGCTGCTGCTCTTCGGGCATGTTGTGCACGACGGCCTCTTCGATGTGGGCAATCGCGTGCTCCACGGGGCCGGAGAAGGTGTGCATCGGGACGGTCTTGGTGCTCTTTGCGGCCTTCACGGCAGCCTCGGCGGCTTCCATGATGCCCGTGCCCTTCAGGGCGGAGATCTCAACGATCTGGCAGCCAAGCTCGCGGCTGAGCTCTGCGGTGTTGATCTTGTCGCCGTTCTTGCGGACGACGTCCATCATGTTGATGGCGATGACGACCGGGATGCCGAGTTCGGTGAGCTGGGTGGTCAGGTACAGGTTGCGCTCGAGGTTCGTGCCGTCGATGATGTTGAGAATCGCGTCCGGACGCTCGGTGATGAGGTAGTTACGGGCGACGACTTCTTCAAGGGTATACGGCGAAAGGGAGTAGATGCCGGGAAGGTCCATGATGACGACGTCGTCATGCTTTTTGAGCTTGCCTTCCTTCTTTTCGACCGTGACGCCGGGCCAGTTGCCGACGAACTGGTTCGAGCCCGTCAGTGCGTTAAACAGCGTGGTTTTACCGCAGTTCGGGTTGCCCGCAAGGGCAATTTTGATTTGCTTTTCCATGTCACTTCTCCTCCTTGTTTCATGGCTCTAATTGCAATTAGAGCTGTCAAACAAGCATTCAAAAAATTTAATACGATGTAATTACTGAACCTCAATCATTTCGGTATCGGCTTTGCGAAGCGAAAGCTCATAACCGCGGACGGTGACCTCCATGGGGTCTCCGAGCGGGGCGACCTTGCGAACGAACACTTCCGTGCCCTTCGTGATGCCCATGTCCATGATGCGGCGCTTGACCGGGCCTTCGCCGTGAAGCTTCACGACTTTGACGGTATCGCCGATTTTGGCTTCTTTTAATGTTTTCATACCTCTGTCTCCTTTTTCTTCACCGGAAACCCGGCGTTATACCATGATTTTGCGGGCCATTTCCTCGCTGATGGCGACTCTGGCCTCCTTGACCTTCACGATCACGTTGCCGTTCAGGGACGAGACGACCGTGACGAGTCCGCCTGCCACGAAGCCCATGTCCTCGAGGTGCTTTTTCACCTCCGGCGAGCCTCCGACCTTATGAATCATCTGCTCTTCGCCGATATTTGCCAACGTCAGCGGCAGCATATCCAACACCTCGCTTACCCGGTTCGTTTGATCTAACCGTTGTTCTGAAAAAATGTCCGGCTTGACGCAACCGTGCACAAAGGCAACGGTTAGTCTCCCCTAACCGCTCCATAGTTTAGCACCTCTAACTATCGTTGTCAAGCCCCCCCGCCTGTATTTTTCCTCCCTTTTTTCCCATGCATCTGACAAAGTCCGCGCCTCTTGACATTTCCCTACCGCCGCGGTATGATATGGGCAGAATCCGCCCGCGGTTTTTTCTTTTGCCAGACGGTTAGCCCGCTCTAACCGCCTTCCCGGCGGGCAGTGCAGGAGGTATTTGTATGTATCAGATCACCATCGGTATCGACGGCATGGCCTGTTCGATGTGCGAAAGCCACGTCTGCGACACCATCCGCAACAATTTCAAGGTCAAAAAGGTCTCCGCGTCGCACACAAAGGCCGAGGCCGTCATCGTCTCGGAAACGGAGCTCACCGAAGCCCAGCTCAAAGCCGCGCTCGACCCCACCGGCTACCGCGTGACGAGCTATAAGGTGGGCGAGGCCGAGAAAAAAGGCGGCCTGTTCTCCATTTTCAAAAAGTAAAGCGCCGGACATGGTTTTTGACAGGCGGTCGTAAAAGCTCGTGGAGCGTATCGGTATCGATACGCTCCATTTTTTATACCAACGTGCTGTGTAACGGGATACCGCTCCTTGGCGCTCTTTCTCGGAGAGCTGTCACCGCGTGCACCCTCCTTGGCTCTCCCTCTGGGAGAGCTGTCACCGAAGGTGACTGAGAGGGCCTAACCATCCAATATTTAATATTTACCCTCTCCGTCTTCGCTTCGCTCAGCCACCTCTCCCAAGGGGAGAGGCAAGGGGTGCTCACGCATTTGCCGTGTCCGGTGTTTTTTTGCGCTTTTACACCGATTTTACAAAGCCTCGCTTTTGCCTTTTACAATCGGGCGGTATGCTAAAGCGCGTAAAGACAATACATCAAACACAAAAAATTAACAAGGCAGCACCGCACAATTCGGCGAGCAGATTCGGCGAGAGATTTTTCGTCAAGTCAAGGTTTGAAAAACGGAGGAATACTGTATGTATTTCCCGTTTTTCAAACCGCAGGATTGACGGAAAAGATCCGGCGAAGCGCGAAGACGCAATTGCGCGGTGCTGCCCAGGAATCTGAAAGGAGATTCATTATGAAAAAGGTACTTAGCATTGTATTGAGCGTCCTGTGTGTCGCGGCGCTGTTCACCGGCTGCGCAAAGCAGGTGCAGGGCCAGGTCGCAACCGACGGCTCGACGTCCATGGAAAAGGTCATCGG
>CAKUJL010000216.1 GCA_934661715.1 uncultured Oscillospiraceae bacterium
TATTTTTCCGGCGGCTGGATGGCGGCGGTGCGCGACGAGCGGTCCTTGTTTGAAGAAATGAAAAAGCGCTTCCCAGCGGTTCCGTATTTCATGCTGGGCCACAGCATGGGCTCGTTCCTGCTGCGGACCTACCTTTACACCTATCCCGGCGAGCTCACCGGCGCGATCATTTCCGGCACCGGCTGGCAGCCGGAGCTGGCGCTTTCCGCGGGACTGGCCCTGTGCAGGCTCGAGCAGCTTCGCATCGGGGAGACTGGGCGCAGCAAGCTCCTGAAAGAACTCATGTTCGGCGCGTACAACAAAAAATTCAGCCCGAACCGCACGCCGAACGACTGGATCTGCTCGGATGAGGCGGTCGTGGACGCGTACACCGAAGATGCTCTCTGCGGCTTTGACGCGACTGTTGGCCTCACGCGCGATATGCTCACGGGCATTTCGATGAACCAGAAAAAAGAGAACCTGGAGAAGATGGACAAGACCCTTCCTGTGCTCTTCGTCTCCGGTATGCAGGACCCCGTCGGCGCGATGGGAGAGGGCGTTCTTCGCACGATCGACGCGTTCAAACGCGCAGGGCTCACAAACGTGACCATTCGTCTGTACCCCGAAGGACGGCACGAAATGCTCAACGAGACCAACCGTACGGAGGTCTACGCGGATGTACTTTCGTGGCTGGAGCCGCTTGCTTGATGGAAAAAACGACGCAGCCTCCCGGAAAAATCTGCCGGGAGGTTGCATTTTGTCATCATTTCTGCTATACTTGTATAAATTTTGTTACTTATCTTTCTAATGAGAGTTGAAAGGAGCGTATGCAGATGGTGAAACGATGGGCGCGAAGGCTCGTTCTGACGGTTCTGCTGCTTGCCGCCTTTTCCGCGGCCGCGTTCGCGGACGAAAGCGATATCTGGTACGAAGAAACGCCGACGGACTATACTTTCGAGCAGGAGACGGTTTTCCCGGACGTCACTGGCGGGAAATGGTTCTATGACGACGTGATGTATCTGTACCGGAACGGCATCATCGGCGGCTTCCCGGACGGCACGTTCCGGCCCGAAGACAAGGTCACAACCGGTCAGGCCCTCAAGATGATCATCCTTGCCTCCGGCTATCCCGAGCCCGAAGCGGCGGCCAGCCACTGGGCAAGAGGGTACTTGAATTTCGCGCTCGAGCAGGGCATTCTGGAGCGCGGCGAGATCACCGACCTCGATATCAACATGAGCCGTGTGCTGACGGCAAAGGTTGCGGCCAGAGCCCTCGGCGTGACACGCTCTGACACGACGCAGAAATTCTCCGACACGAACGAAGACGCTGTCCACGCGCTTTCGGAAATCGGCATCATCGGCGGCTATCCCGACGGCACGTTCCGGCCCAACGGGTCTTTGACCCGCGCGGAGCTGTCCGCCATCGTCAGCCGGATCTACGCCTACCGCGCTGAACAGACCGGCGGCAATACGGCAAATCCCGACGACCCCGAGGACTTAAACGACGACACGCCCATCGAGCTTCGCACGACGGAAGACGGCGTCGAGTTCATCAAGGCACGCGAGGGCTTCACCGCCAAGGCCTTCTGGGACTATCAGCAGTACTCCATCGGTTACGGCAGCTACTGCGAAAAGGATGAGTACCCCGACGGCATCACCGAAAAGCAGGCAGACCGGCTCCTTCGCAAGCGCCTTCAGAAATTTGAAGAGAAGATCGACGCGTTTCTGGACAAAAACGGCATCCGCCTCACAGACTGCGAATACGACGCGCTTGTCAGCTTTACATACAACAACGGTGACTACTGGATGAGCGACAAGACGCAGAGCAGGCTTTCATCGCTCCTCATTTCCGGGAAGTACACCGTCAACGAATTTGCCTCGGCCTTTGGTATCTGGTGCCACGTGACGACGAAGAGCGGCACGGAAATTCACGACGGCCTCATCGACCGCAGAATCCGCGAGCTCAAGCTCTTCTTTTATGGCGACTACACGGCGAAAAACACCGACGGCTTCCATTACGTTCTGTTTACGACCGAAAAGGGCACGCTGGAGGTCGACGTCGCGGTCTATGAGACCGGAAGCGTGATGGACCCGATGTTTGAGGCGGAATGCGACGACGACGAGTTTTTCGGCTGGGTGACGGAGGACGGCACGATTCTGGACGCGCAGACGCGCATTGAAGAGGACAAGACAGTCACCGCGCTCTGGCGGAGCGAGGCCGAGGGCGGCTTTTGAAAAAAGCTTCCGTAAGGCTTAAATAGTCCAAATTATTGGACACACAATATGATATGCTGTCTTCAGAAAAGCAAAGGAGTGTATGAAGATGGAATATCGTATGGAGTATGTCAGAGGTCACATTGAGGTTTATTCCGCGAGAGGGGAGTTCCTCTTCTCGGCCGACACGATGGCCGAGGCGGATGCAATGCTGGAGGAATGAGATGAACATCCAGATTTTTGGCGCGAACAAGTGCTTCGACACGAAAAAGGCCGAGCGCTGGTTCAAAGAGCGCAAGATCAAATACCAGTCGATCGACCTGTACCGCTACGGCATGTCCGGCGGCGAATTTGACAGCGTGCTAAAGGCTGTGGGCGGCATCGACAATCTGGTCGACTGGGACAAAAAATCGCCCGATATCGACCTGATGCGTTACATGGACGATACACGGGCCAAGGAAGACAAGGTGTTTGACAATCCCAAGCTCATGAAAACGCCCATCGTCCGCAACGGCAAACAGGCCACGGCCGGCTATTGCCCGGAAATCTGGGAAACGTGGAAATAATATAATGAGGTGCAGGAAAGCTCCTGCACCTCGTTTTTTACTCTTTCTGCATCTTTTCAAGCTCGGTTCGCCCAATCTCAAAATGCGTTCCCTTCGGAAGACCCTGCGCGATGGCGGGGAAGAAGTTCCCGGTGTCCGCGGTGCGCTGAATTTCATACGTGCCGTACTGGTTGACCATGTCGAAGCAGCTGTCTGCGTTGCCGGGGAAATGGCCCACCATCGGGTTCGGCGAGTAGGGGAAATCCTTCGCGGGCGGAAGACGAACGGGCTTTTTGTCCTTTTTCGAATGCGGCATATGCTTCACCTCGGTGCTAGTTTGTGCGGTTTTGAGAGAAGCTTGCGCGGCAAATTTTGAAAATTAACGCGTTAATGGCCTTCCGCGGCGATCATATGCATCGCGTGCTCCAGTGCGCCGAGAACTGCGCTCAGGTTTTCCTTCGCCGCTTTTTCAGAGCCGGGGAGGTTGATGATGAGACTCGTGCCTCTCGTTCCGGCGACGGCGCGGGAGAGCATCGCGCGGGGCGTGATCTTGAGCCCCTCGA
>CAKUJL010000217.1 GCA_934661715.1 uncultured Oscillospiraceae bacterium
CGCAAGGTCCAAATACGTCATCTCCCGCCACTTTGAAACGCCGTGGACCGAGCACGCATTTCTGGAGCCCGAGTGCGCGGTGGCTTATATCGACCGTGACGGCGACGTGATGCTGCTGACGACCGACCAGTCGTCCCACATGACGCTGCACGAGTGTTCTCTTCTTTTGGGCACAAAGAAAATCAAAGTCGAAAACCAGCTCGTCGGCGGCGGCTTCGGCGGAAAAGAAGATATGTCCGTGCAGCACCACGCGGCGCTCATCACCTATGTGACGCATCTTCCCGTCAAGGTCAAGCTCTCACGCGCGGAGTCTTTGCTCGTGCACCCGAAGCGCCATCCGTTCTGGATGGACTTCACCATCGGCTGCGACGAAAACGGCATCATTCAGGGCGTGAAGGCGGAGGTCGTGTCCGATACGGGCGCGTTTGCCTCCCTCGGCGGCCCCGTTCTCGAGCGTGCGTGTACCCATGCGGCGGGGCCGTATGCGTATGAAAACTTTGAGATCAAGGGAAGAGCCTTCTATACCAATAACCCGCCTGCCGGTGCGTTCCGCGGCTTCGGCGTGACGCAGACGTGCTTCGCGATCGAGAGCTTGCTGAACGAAATGGCCGAGAAGATCGGCATCAGCCCGTGGGAGATCCGCTACCGCAACGCGATTCGCCCCGGAGGCGTGCTGCCGAACGGCCAGATTGTGGGCGCGGAGACCGGCCTTGTCGAAACGCTCGAGGCCGTCAAGCCCGCCTTTGACGAGGCGATCAAAGCCGGAAAGCCCGTGGGGCTTGCCTGCGCGATGAAAAACGCGGGCGTCGGCGTGGGTCTTCCCGATTATGGCAGGTGCAAGCTCATCGTCGAAGAAGACGAAAAGCTTCACATTTACGCGGGCGCTTCGTGCATCGGGCAGGGCCTCGGCACGGTTCTGGTGCAGATGTGCGTGACCTCGACGCCGCTAAAGCGCGAGCAGATCGTCTATGAGCGCTCGAACACGTGGATCGCGCCGGACTCCGGCGACACCTCGGGCTCCCGACAGACACTCATTACAGGCGAAGCCTGCCGCCGGGCGTGCGAAAAGTTCTGCGAGGCGCTTCAGGGCCACACGATGAAGGACCTGAACGGTCAGGAATTTTACGGCGAATACTACGCCAAGACCGACCCTCTCGGCGCGGACAAGCCGAACCCGGTCTCTCACGTCGCCTACGGCTACGCCACGCAGCTTTGCGTGCTCGATAAGAAAACCGGCAAGCTTGAGAAAATCGTCGCGGCGCACGACGTCGGCAAGGCTGTGAACCCGCGCTCCTGCGAGGGCCAGATCGAAGGCGGCGTCGTCATGAGCATGGGCTACGCCCTCCGTGAGCAGTACCCCATCGACGAAAACTGCAAGCCCATCGACAAATACGGAAAGCTGGGATTGTTCCGGGCGCACGAAATTCCGGAGATCGACGCCATCGTCATCGACAAGCCGGGGCTTAGCGTTGCCTGCGGCGCGATCGGCATCGGCGAAATTACGTCCATCCCGACCGCTCCCGCGATCGCCGAGGCGTATTACCAGTATGACCACGAGCGCAGGACTGTTCTGCCGCTGGTGCATACCCCGTATGAAAGGAAGGTGTGAGCATGGCTGTGAAAAAACGCTTTCCTTATAAGGCGGCTCTGGTCGCCTGCAACGGCGGCTGCCGCGCGACGGCAGCGTGCGAATACGGCTGCGTGGCCTGCGGGCTGTGCGTGGGCGTGTGCCGGTTTGACGCGATCGAAATAAACGAGCTTGGCGTTGCGCAGGTGAACGAGGACAAGTGCATCGCCTGCGGCGCGTGCGTGCGCGAATGCCCGAGAGAGCTCATTCACATCCACGAGTGCGCAAACCCCATCGTCGTCAAGTGCTCGAACAAAGACCTGGGCAAAAACGCGCGGAAATACTGTACGGTTTCGTGCATCGGCTGCGGCATCTGCGAAAAGCTCTGTCCCGCCGGGGCCATCACCGTGACGCAGAACCTGTCGCACATCGACGAGAGCCTCTGCCTCTCGTGCGGCCAGTGCGCGGTCAAGTGCCCGCGAAACGCCATTGCCGACCTCAGAGGCATTTTAACAGAGTAATACAAGAGCGTCCGGAGAAGCCCTTCGGACGCTTTTGTCATTGCATTTTCAGAACAAAACAGGTAGAATGAAACCATCACAGAAAAAGGAGCGTGTTCGAGTTGACGCACGAACCGACGCTTGTCATCATGGCAGCCGGCATGGGCAGCCGCTTCGGCGGGCTCAAGCAGATGACGCCCGTGGATGACGAGGGCCACTTTATCATCGACTTTTCGCTGTATGACGCATATCAGGCGGGCTTCCGCCGCGTGGCGTTCATCATCAAGCATGAAATTGAACAGACCTTCCGCGAGACCATCGGTGTGCGCATGGAGAAAATTTTCCATGTCGATTACGTTTTTCAGGAGCTGACCTGCCTGCCGGAGGGCTTCGCCGTTCCCGAGGGCCGGAAAAAGCCGTGGGGTACGGCGCACGCCGTGGCCTGCTGCCGCGGGATCGTAGACGGCCCCTTTGCCGTCATCAATTCCGACGATTTCTACGGCCGCGAGGCGTATGAGGATATTTACCGCTTCCTGACGGAAAACGAAACGCCGCACCACTACGCGATGCTGGGCTATCAGCTGCGAAACACCGTCACGGAGTTTGGCTCGGTCGCCCGCGGCGTGTGCCACGTGGAAAATGGCTTTTTGCACGACATCACCGAGCGCACGAAAATTTTCAAGCGGGGAGCGGACGCGGCCTTCACCGAAGACGGCGAGACCTTCACGCCTATTTCGGGAGACACACTCGTGTCCATGAACTTCTGGGGCTTCACGCCGCAGATTTTAGATGAGATCTGGGCAAAGTTCCCGGCGTTTCTGGAAGAGAACCTGCCGGTAAACCCCGAAAAGTGCGAGTTTTACCTGCCGACCGTCGTGGGCGAGCAGCTTCAGGCGAAAACCGCCTGCGTGCGCGTGCTGCCGTGCATGGAGGCGTGGTACGGCGTGACGTACAAGGAAGACCTGCCGAACGTGAAGCTGGCCATCCGCCGTCTGAAGGACGAGGGAAAGTATCCGCAAAAGCTCTGGGACTAACGCAAAAGCAAAAAACGTCCGTGTGGAAGACGAATTCCGCACGGGCGTTTTAATTGGTTGTATTGGTTGGTTGTTTGTAAAAGGCTTTGTGTGAAATATCCGATGGCATCCCTCCCAAGACTTCCTGCTTCACAAATGCTGTTACCAAATTGTTACCTCTTTGCATCTATTATACCCGCGCAGGCGGCCAATGCAA
>CAKUJL010000218.1 GCA_934661715.1 uncultured Oscillospiraceae bacterium
AACCTGCTGTGCGCCCCCTGCTTCGCGGCGATCGGCGCCATCAAGCGTGAGATGAACAACGCCAAGTGGACCTGGTTCGCCATCGGCTATCAGTGCGGCTTTGCCTATGTCATCGCCCTGATGATCAACCAGTTCGGCGGTCTGTTCACCGGCAATGTCAATGTCGTCGGTCTGATTGCGGCTGCCCTCTGCCTGGGCTTTATCGTCTACATGCTCGTCAAGCCCTACAAGGAAGCAACCAAGCTCTCCACCAAGGTCTGAGCGATTTCCCTCTTACCCAGTGTCATCCAAAGGAGTGCGAACATTATGATAAGCTGGATTATTTCAAACCTTGCAACTATTCTGATCTCCTCCCTCTTAATCGTAATTGTAATCTCCATTATCAAGTACCTGATCCGGCAGAAGCGTGACGGAAAAAACTCCTGCGGATGTGACTGCGGCCATTGCTCCATGCACGGCTCGTGCCATGGTGGCTGCGGACATTAAGTCCGGGCCGTAAACAAAATTGATTCCGCGCATTGCGATTGGTGTGCGGGAGCAAGCGAAAGCTCGTCTGGAAACAGGCGGGCTTTTGCTTTGCATTTTCCGGGAAACTCTGGTATAATGCCGGAGGAAAAGGGTGATTTCTATGGAATATGTGTTCAGGAAGGCTTCGGAAGCGGAGATTCCGGAAATTTTCGATTTATACGTGCGGCGCGTGGCGTGGATGGACGAGGTTGGCATCCACCAGTGGAACGAGACGGACTATCTGCCGGCGTATCCGCAGGACTATTACCGCGAGGAGCTTCAAAAGGGGAATCTGTTCGTTCTGGAGAACGAGGCCGAAACGCTCTGCGGCGCGGTCGTTTTGTTACAGGATGACGAGCGCTGGGAGGATGAACCGGAACAGCGGGCGCTTTACGTGCATAATCTGGTGACAGACCGGAAGCAAACGGGCGCGGGGAAGGCGATTTTGCGGGAAACGGAAAAGCTGGCGCGGGAGCGAGGACTTTGGGCCGTGCGGCTGGACTGCGCGGTCGAAAATAAAAGGCTCAACGCGTGGTATGAGGATCAAGGCTACCTTCCCACAGGCTTCTGCACCGACGGGCCTTACCACGGCCAGCGAAGGAAAAAGCGGATTTGACAAGGACTTTACTTGCGCTTTCCTGCCGCGGCGGGTATAATAACCAAAAATGAGAGTTGGGCCGGAAAGGATGGCTGGTATGAGAAAGCTTCTGCTGCGCCTGTTCGTCAAAAACTACAACGACACGCAAAGCCCCGCCGTCCGCACGGCGTATGGAAAGCTGGCGGGACTGACGGGGATCGTCTGCAACCTGCTGCTGTTTGCGGGGAAGCTGCTGGTCGGCACGCTCTGCAAAAGCGTCTCCATCACCGCCGACGCCGTCAACAACTTATCGGACGCTTCGAGCTCTGTTGTGACGCTTCTGGGCTTCAAGCTGGCCGCCAAGCCCGCGGACGACGAGCACCCCTACGGCCACAGCCGGATGGAATATCTCTCGGGCCTTTGCGTGGCGGCGATCATCCTGCTCATTGGCGCCGAGCTCGTCAAAACGTCCGTCTCGCGCATTCTGCACCCCGAGCCGGTGGAATTTTCGATCGCGATCATCGCCGTTCTCGTGGGCTCGATTTTACTCAAGCTCTGGATGGCAAGCTTTAACCGCTCGCTCGGGACCGCCATCGACTCCGCAGCGCTCAAGGCCGCCGCGGCGGACAGCCGCAACGATGTCATCGCGACCGGCGCGGTGCTCGTCTCGTGCGTCGTGGGAAAGCTTGACGGCGCGATGATCGACGGCTGGACGGGACTTGCCGTGGCGGGCTTTATTCTGTGGTCCGGCGTCGGCATCGCAAAGGACACGATCGACCCGCTTCTGGGCATGGCCCCGGACGAGTCGCTGGTGGCCTCCATCACGCACGAGCTGCGCGAAAACAAAAAGGTCCTCGGCGTTCACGATCTCATGATCCACGACTACGGCCCCGGACGGCGCTTTGCCAGTGTCCATGTCGAGATGGACTACCGCGAGGATGTTCTGGACGCGCACGAGATCATTGACGAACTCGAGCGGAAGGTGAGAAAGACGCTCGGCGTCGACCTCGTCATCCACCATGACCCCATCGTCACGGACGACGAGGAGCTGCGCGAGGTAAAGCTGCGGGTGGAGGAAATTCTCCACGCGATCGACGACCGCCTCACCGTGCACGATTTTCGCATGGTGCGCGGGGAAAAGCACACGAACGTCATTTTTGACCTCGTTCTGCCGTTTTCGATGGACGCGCAGAAGCAGGCGCTTCGTGAGGCGGTCGAGCATGGGCTCAAAAAGGACGGACGGCAGTACCACGCGGTCATCACGTTCGACCATCTGTCGTTCAACGAGCCCTGCGGCGAAGGCGAAGAAGAATCTTAGTTTTCGGATATTTTGGAAGAAAAAACGCTTGCCTTTTTGAAGAATCTGTGATATCCTAAATCAGCTGGCGCAATGCGCCGGGCCCCTGCCTCAGCTGCGGGACAAAGCCTGGTTTTACACGGGCGGTTCTACCGTACCCACAGCTTAGACACCGGGTAATATTTTGAAAGGTGGAAACACACTATGATGCGCAAAGAAGAAAAGACTGCTATCATCGAGCAGTACGCAACCCATCCCGGCGACACCGGTTCGCCCGAGGTCCAGATCGCTGTTCTGACTTCCAGAATCAACGAGCTCACCGAGCACCTCCGCGTCCACAAGCACGACAACCATTCCCGCCGCGGCCTTCTGATGATGGTCGGTAAGCGCAGAAGCCTTCTGGACTACCTGGCCAAGAAGGACATCAACCGCTATCGTGCGATCGTCGCAAAGCTCGGCCTGCGTAAGTAAATCCGCAAAGAAAAAGGGCGGTCGCAGACCGCCCTTTTTAAGCAGTCCAACCATCCACACCCGCGCATGGGAGCTTACTTTAGCAGTTGAAAGTACCGCTCGGAACAAGCGGCAGTTTCAAGTGCTAAACCTCCCACGCGTACAAAACACACAGGAGGTAATTTATGATCACGCACAAGCAGTATCCGAACCATCACATTTTTGAGACCGAGATCGGCGGCCGTACCTTCACGGTCGAGACCGGCAAGGTAGCAGAGCTCTGCAACGCCGAGGCCATCTGCCGCTACGGCGATACGGTCGTGCTCGTCACGGCTGTCGCGTCGCCCCTTCCCAAGGCCGGCATCGACTATTTCCCGCTGACCATCGAGGTTGAAGAGCGCATGTACTCCGTCGGCCGCATCCCCGGCTCTTTCAACCGCCGCGAGGGC
>CAKUJL010000219.1 GCA_934661715.1 uncultured Oscillospiraceae bacterium
CAAGGAAAAATGGCGCGGCGCAGCGTGAAAAGACCCGCTGTCCGGGTGCGTTGGGAGTTGGAAGAATACACCCTAACTAAAGTACGAGAAGAGTCTCCATACAGTGGGAAGCATGGAAGAAAAGCTTGATTTGCGAATTCAAAAGACCTATATGGCCGTGACAAAGGCGCTGATTGAAATGATGGACGAGATGCCCTTTGAGGACATCAAGGTCAAAGAACTGTGCGACCGGGCCATGATCCGGAAGTCCACCTTCTACAAGCATTTCGCCGACAAATATGAGCTGCTGGCCTTCATTGTGAAAGAGGTCATCAACGACTACAACGAACGCATCCGGCAGGACAGCCCTGCGGATGACCCGGTGGCTTTCTACAACAAGATGCTGGATTATGTATTTGAATTTGCAAAGGCGAATCAGAAGCTCATCCGCTCCGCCATCCGCTCGGACAGCCTTATGCTGCTGCTGAACATCATGTCCCAGCAGGTGACGCCGGACATCTGCCAGAAGCTCAAGCAGGATCAGGCACGCGGCTGCCGTATGCCCGCGTCCCCGGAGGTCATGGCGACGTTCTTCGCCGGCAGCATTTCCGAAGGCCTGCGCAGCTGGTTCACAGGCGGCAAAAAGTGCTCCGAAGAGGACATAAAAAAACAGCTCAGCGACATCATGCGAGCTGTGTATCAGGTGGAAAACATACAGGAACAAGAAGAATGATGGATTATGATGCGGTTTTGTAAACAAGCCATTCCCTTGATGACGTGTCCTGTCCCACCGCCTTGCTGTAAAAAACTTTGCTCTCAGTATACCACAGCGCACCCTTCGCGTCTCCCTCCGGGGCCGGGGCGAAAAAGGGCGCGGATTTTCCAAGTTTCTCTTGCAAAACGCGGCGGCGCATGATATAGTGGTGGTATACATACCACGTAGCAAAGGAAGTGATCGCCATCGCACTGACCAGTCTGAGTCTTCCGGCGAAGAAGCGGATTCTGACCGTCTGCGTGAAGCTGTTTCTGGAAAAGGGCTACAAAATGACCACCATGGCCGAGATCATCGAAAAGGCCGACGTGTCGTACAGCTCGTTCCAGAACATTTTCAGAGCCAAGGACGGCGTTCTGACAGAGCTCGTCGCGTTCATGTTCGAAAACCAGTTCGCCATGGCCCGGAGCGAAGCGGGAAAAAAGCTCCCGCCCGTGTATATCTACGCGGTCGAGACGGCCATCCAGCTCACGCTCACCGAGCTCAACGAAAACCTGCGCGAAATCTACATCGAGGCCTACACGCAGAAGGAAGCCTCCGCGTATATCCTGCGCCAGACGGCAAAGGAGCTGCGCGAGATCTTCTCGCCCTATCTTCCGGGCCGGACGGTCGCGGATTTTTACGATCTGGACATCGGCTCGGCGGGCATCATGCGCGGCTATATGGCCCACCCGTGCGACGGGGAGCTGACGCTGGAGAAAAAGCTCCGGCTGTTTCTGACGATGAGTCTGCGGGCGTATAATGTGCCGGAGCCGGAGGCCGAGGCGGCCATCGCGTTTGTGGAGGGGCTCGATATCCGGGCGATCTCCGAGCGCGTGATGCACGAGCTTTTTGAGGCCTTGGCGATGCGGTACGAGTTTTCGCTGGACGGTCTCACGAAACCATCTGCAACGTAATCAATAAGGCATTGCAAGGGAGTACTCCCTTGCACCGGGATATATCCCGGTGCGGTCTCCCCGACCTGCTTTTTCTATGGAGTACGGAAAAAGCGCCTTGCGGAGGAAAACACAACGATGAAACGAAAAATTGGAAGCGTCCTGCTCGCGCTCGTCCTGACGCTGGTTCTGCTGCCAACGGCGGCGCTGGCGGACAATGGGACTCCGAAAGAGGCCACTGTGGAAAACGATTTTCATGAAGCCAAAAGTATTCAGACACAGTACGTCAAGCTCATGAATAATATTGCTCTCAACGGGACGCTGGAAGTCGACTGGAATCTAACCCTTGACCTGAACGGCTATACGCTGAGCAAAGGTGAGTTCTTGAGCAGCGACAGTATTCTTGAGGTTACGGAAACGCTGACGCTGATCGACAGCAGCGACGGCAAAACCGGCGCCATCGATGGCGCAGTGGTGAACCGCGGCAAGATTATGGGCGGTATCTTTAACACCGTTGTGCGGAACGAAAGCGGCAGCAGCTTTTCCGGCGATATATACAAGGATGACCAGAATGTCTACCACATCTACACCGCCGAGGGTCTGAAGTGGTTCCGCAACTTGGTGAACAGCGTCAAAGATAAGAAAGACTCCAACATCTGGGCCGTTTTGGAAAACGACATTGAACTGGATGTAGCCGAAAACTGGGAGCCGATCGGTCTTGGAGACGCCTATTATAATAATCAGCCCCCCTTCGCCGGCACATTTGACGGCAATGGGCATACAATCAAGAATCTGAATGTCGACAGCGACGCGCTGTATGTTGGTCTGTTCGGCTATGTATATGGCGGCACCATCCGGAATCTGACGGTGTCGGGCTCTGTGACAGGCAAGGGAAAAGGCACCACAAAATCGCATACCGGCGGCATTGCGGGCGGCGCGAATGGCGGCACCTTTGAGAACTGCGCCAATCTGTGCGACGTAAGCGGTGCTACTACCGGTGGAATTATCGGATATGCGCCCAATGACTCCAACGACTTAATTGTCCGCGACTGCTATAATGCCGGCAACATCACCTCTACCACCGGTAACAGCGTCGGCGGAATCATCGGACAGTGCACCGGTCTGCTACCCTCGACAATCAGCAACTGCTATAACGCCGGTAAGGTCACCGGATCGGGCGGTGTCGGTGCGATCGTTGGCAATGGCGGGACCAGAACAATCTCCAATTGCTACTATCTGGATGGTTCGGCAATTAGGCAGGGCACTGGCGACAAGAAATCAACTCCCAAGTCCGAAACGGAATTTGCCGACGGCACGGTGCTGAAGCTGCTCCAAGAAGGTGAGCGCGGCAGCAATGCCGACCCGTGGGACAGCAAGTGCCGCTTTGTGACAGAGGCCGATAAGTATCTGCCGGTCTTCAAGTATCAGGATTCCTACGAGCCCGCACCCGAGGCCGCGTCCTCCGGCAGCCGGTTCTCTTACTCGACGATCTCGGCTATCGCTGGCGAAAACGGCAAAATTTCTCCGTCGGGCAATCTGAGCGTTCGCGACGATCTCAGCCAGACCTTCGTCTTCACGCCCGACAAGGGCTACCGCGTGAAGGATGTCCTGATTGACGGCCAGTCCGTTGGTGCGCTTCGCAGCTACACCTTCG
>CAKUJL010000220.1 GCA_934661715.1 uncultured Oscillospiraceae bacterium
GTCTTCGTCTTCGATACCGAGGTTTACTCCAACACCGGCGGACAGGCCTCCAAGGCTTCCAACATCGGCCAGGTTGCACAGTTCGCGGCTGCCGGTAAGGAAACCAAGTCCAAGTCCCTGGCGGAGATCGCCATGAGCTACGGCTACGTCTACGTCGCACAGGTCGCCATGGGCGCCAACGCTGCGCAGACCCTCAAGGCCATCCAGGAAGCAGAAGCTTACCATGGCCCGTCGCTCATCATCGGCTACGCACCCTGCGAGATGCACTCCATCAAGGGCGGCATGCAGAACTGCCAGACCGAGATGAAGAAGGCTGTCGACTGCGGCTACTGGAACATGTTCCGCTTCAACCCGGCTGCCGACAAGAAGTTCACGCTCGACTCCAAGGCGCCCGCCGGCGGCTATCAGGAGTTCCTGATGAACGAGGCCCGTTACAGCCGTCTGACCCGCGAGTTCCCGGAGCGTGCCACGGTTCTGTTCGCGAAGAACGAAGAGAACGCCAAGGAGCGCTACGAGCATCTGCTCAAGCTGGTCGAAATGTACAGCAAATAATTTCTCCTAACGCAAAAGGACGGTACCGTAAGGTACCGTCCTTTTTTATCTCTGTGAAATCAGATATGCGAAAAGGGTCGATGTGCTCAATCGACCCCTACGCGTTTTATTGAAAACCCGTGCATTTCCGTCCGAAAACGTCAGTTGTACCACGCTCTGTTGGGTGTTAAGACCTCGGCGATGGAGCAATAGGTGAGGTCTTCCCCGCTGGCAAGGCGCAGTCTCACGCCTTCTACCTCGCTCAGACCGCAGAGCGTTGCGGCGACGCTGTGTACGGCAAGCTCAGCGCTTTCCCGGCCGGTGTCGCAGGCGGCAAACTCCTCGGAGAAGACCACCGTGCAGACCTTCGCCTCCAGCTCCACGTCCAGAACCTGCGTTCCGGCAGGCACGCAGGCGTGCAATTCTTCCTCCGCGGGTCCTTCCAGCAGCGCCGTGAGCGTGTTTTCCGGAAGCTCACCCGGCGACTGGTATGAGATCGCGCGTTTTTCGGCCTGAAGCCGCCCGTCCGGCCCTTCAAAATACAGCTGTACGGTTCGCTCGGGATACAGCCACGACATATCCTGCAAGAGAAAATCCTCCGCGCGATAAGCCGTGCCGTTCTGTCCGAGAAGCGCTCCCGACGGCGTTTTGATCGACACCGCCTCCACACCGGACAGCTGCGTCAGCGTCAGCGTCAGCCCCGCCGCGGCCATCGTCCGGTCAAAGCCCGACAGGGCGGCGTAAAACTCGTTCATGTCTAAAATCAGCGTCGCGCCCTGCATTTTGACGCCGAGACACTTTGCGCCCGCCGGGAAGATCGTCGCAAGCCCTTCGGTCTCGGGTCCTGCGAGATACCGCTCGAGCACTTTTTCAGGCTCCGCGTCCGCGCCGAACACCGACGCCTCTTCGGCAAGTGCGCCGGTTTCACTTTCGAAGCTCTCGTCCGTCTGTTCGTCCATGCGCCGATAGTAGAGCGAGACCTTTTCGTCTCCGACCGGCCTGACGCTTCCCGCGCAGCCGCAAAGCAGCGCCAGAAGTTGCGGTATTGCAAGCATTCTACGCATCGTCCTCGTCCTCCAACGCAAAATACGCCAGCCGCACGGTAAAGCGCGTGCCCTTTCCTTCCTCGGATGCGACCTCGATCGAGCCGAGGTTGCGCTCGACCAGCTCGTGCACGATCGAAAGACCGAGACCGGAGCCGCCCGCCTGTCTGGATCTCGCCTTGTCCACGCGATAAAAGCGCTCAAAAATGTGCTCCATCGCGTCCTTGGGGATGCCCATGCCGGTGTCCTCGACGAAAAGCTCAGCTTCCTCCTGAGAGTGCCGCGCGGTCACATGGACGCTGCCGCCGGGATGGTTATACTTGATGCCGTTTTCGACGAGATTAAAGATGATCTGATACACGTCGTCCTCCATCGACAGAACGTAGCAGCCCCGGTCCAGATTCGCCGTCAGCTGAATTTCCGTTTTGTCCGCCAGCGGCACGAGCATCCGGAACACTCTTCGCACCGTCTCGGCAAGATCGACCACCTCATGGTCGCAAACCGTCTGCGCGTCGGCCTTGCTGAGCGTCAGAAGCTTCTGCGTCATGCGGGTCAGCCGGTCAGACTCGTTTCCGATGTCGGAGACGAACTCGCGCATGGTGTCTGCGTCCATGTCGTTCTGCAAAATCGAGTCAGACAGGAGCTTGATGGAAGCCAGCGGCGTTTTGAGCTCGTGCGACGCGTCGGAGACGAACTGCCGCTGCGAAGCCTCCGATTCCTGTAGACGGTCGGTGAGCTTATTGAACTCCGTCGCCAGCGTCGCGTATTCATCGTCGCCGCGCATCTGGATCTTGTGGCTGTATTCGCCCTCGCGGACCAGGCGCATGGACATGAGAATTTTCCGCATCCGCTTCGAGCTCACGACGGAAAACACCGCCGAGCACAAAACGATGCCGCCGAGCAAAATCCACGACCCGCGCAGAATGTTCCGCTCGAGATTTTCAATGATCCTTCCCTGCTCCGCGTCAAAATCCATCACATACACGCAGCCGATGGCGCTGCGGCGCGACATAATGGGGACGGCGGCGTAGCTCTGCAAAGCGCCCGA
This sequence comes from uncultured Oscillospiraceae bacterium, assembly GCA_934661715.1. Lineage (GTDB taxonomy): Bacteria > Bacillota > Clostridia > Oscillospirales > Oscillospiraceae > CAG-170. The sequence continues at coordinate 2,623 of CAKUJL010000220.1, forward strand.
GTGGTACGCGCAGTGGAACACGTCGTTTCCGCCAAGCGCCTGCGAGACCGCCTCCAGAAGCGCATACTGCCCCACGGCGCTGCGTTGGGCCAAAGAGTCGTACAGCACCTTCCCCTCGGCGTCGGTGATGAGGAGCCTGCTGACGTTGATATCGCCCAGCACGGAAATGACCTGATCGACCGTGTCCGCGCTCAGACTCTCCGCCGTCTCAAACGACGACGCGACGACCTGCACCTTGTCCTGCACGGAGGTGTACTTCGCCTGAAACATGAGCTCGCGCGTGTTGGCCGCCGAGTAGATATTCAAAAACACCAGCGCCAGCGACGCAAGCACCATGTACGCCAGCGCGTTTCTCAGCTGTGAGCTGTTGGAAAACAGCTTCAGGCGGCGTTTAGAACTTGAAATAGTAGCCCACTCCCCACTTGGTCATAATGTGCTCCGGCGCGGCAGGACTGCGCTCGAGCTTTTCGCGAAGACGGCGGATGTGCACGTCCACGGTCCGGATATCGCTGCTCGTGTCGTAGCCCCAGATGGCGTTGAGAAGCGACTCGCGCGAATACACCCGGTTCGGAT
>CAKUJL010000221.1 GCA_934661715.1 uncultured Oscillospiraceae bacterium
CCCAGCGCCTGACACCGCCTTACCGGTTTGACGTTCTGACCGAGGACAAAATGGCCGGAAACGTCGTCCGGCAGCGGATATTCCTCTCGGGCTCCAAGACTGCGCAGGTCGAGCTTCCGACGCAGCACGCCGGCGCTTACCGGTGCAGCCTGCAAAAAGGAAGCGTCTGCGACTATCTGGGCCTGTTCCGGTTTCCGCTGAAGCTTCCGGCGCTTGGAGAACTTCTGGTGCGGCCCGAGGCGCTTTTGCCCGCGGAAAAGCCGAGCCTGCTGGAGCTCAACGCAAGGGCCTACCGCGCAAAGCCCGCGGGCGGTTTTTCGGAAATTCACGACCTGCGCGACTACCATCCGGGTGACTCCATGCGCGATATCCACTGGAAATTATCCGCGAAAACGGACGGCCTGATCGTGCGCGAGCCTCTGGAAGCCGTGCGGGCGCAGGCGATCTTGAGCTTTGATCTGGCGGGCTCTCGCGAGACGGTCGACCGGACGCTGGGGCTGCTTCTCGGCATGTCCGGCTGGCTTCTTACAGAGGGACTTTCGCACACGGTGTGCTGGCTCGAGCCGTCGGACTGTTCGCCGCAGTCGGCGCTCATCACGCAGGAAGCGGACCTTCAGAGTCTTCTTGACCGGCTTCTTCGCACGACGCTCAGGGACGAGACACCGTCTATCGCGCAAAAGAGCTTTCCCGCGGCGGACTGGCGCTATCACATCCGGCCCGACGGACAGGAGGTGTGCGTATGATCTCGCAGAAACGAAGCTTCCGCGCGGCCCTTTCCGCGGCCATCTGCGCCTTCGGCATTTCATCCGGCGCGATTCTTTGCCCATTGACGGCGTTTGATCTGGCGGCGGTGGGCTGGTCGGTGCTGGTGCTCGTGTGTCTTCTAGCAGCCGTCGTCTGCGCGGCGGCGCTGGACCTTCTGCGGCCCGCGGCGGCGTTTTCCGTTCTTGGTATCATGCTCGGCGCGTTCTGCTTTTATAAACGGCGCGAGGTCGCAGCAAGCTTTCTCTATCTCGCGGCGGCGACGCTGGAGGAGTATGTGAAGGCGTTTCATTTTTCGCTGCCGTCCGTTTTGCAGACAGCGCTTTCTTCCGGTGCGGACGCGACGCTGGCGCTCGGCATTCTGGGTGCGCTTTTGTGCGTGGTCACGTGCTGGACGGTCATCTCGCGGTGCAGCCTGTTTGGCGTTTTCGTGACGAGCCTGCCGTTTCTGATCGTCTGCCTCGTCATTTTGCAGACCGAGCCCGCGACGATTCCGATGCTGACGCTCACGGGAACGCTGGTGCTGCTGACCCTGACGCAGACGCTGCGCCTTGATACGACGCAGTCGGGCTACCGGCTGACGCTTCATCTGGCGGTGCCGGTCGCGGCGCTGATGGTGCTGATTGCGGTTTTGTTCCCGCGGGCCGGATATGAGCGCTCCGAGTGGTCCAAAAGCCTTGCCCCGATGCTCAACCAGACGGCGGAAAAGCTCACGGTCTTCCGCGAAAACGCCGCCACCGGGCAGGTCGAGTTCGTCTCGCCCTTTACCCCCAGCACGCTCGGCAGATGGGCGTGGGATTCGAGCGTGACGAGCGTGAACCTGAAGCGAGTCGGCCCGCAGCGAAAAACAGGCCGCCGCGTCATGCGCGTCAAATCCGATTATTCCGCTGCCTGCCATCTCCGCGCCGACTCCATGGCCATCTACGAAGACAGTACGTGGCGGGCGCTGAAAGAGGGCGACTATGAAAAATCCGGCGTGAGCGACGGCGTTCTGCTTTCCCCCAGCAAGCAGACGCTGGGGCTTTCGTCGGGCAATAGCTTTGAAGTTCGCACGGACATGAAGTCCTCGATCTTCTACGTGCCGTACCGGCCTTTGGAGCTTCCGACGGGCGGCGAGGCGGTCTTCGACGCGTACATCAAAAATCCGAGCCAGCTGACTGACTACACGGTGTCCTACGCCTACGTTGAGGAAACGGCGGACCGGAACGCGCAGTATGAGGCGTTCGTCCACGAGACCTATACGCAGCTGCCGGACGATGTCCGCGCGGAGCTCGAGCAGATCCTGCCGCAGGCGCAGGCGACGCTTCTGTATTCCTCGGAGTCTCCGTCGCTTCAGAAAACGGCCCGCGCCATCGCGAAATACGTTTCCGAATCGGCCAGCTACTCACTCGATACCCCGCGTGCGCCGGATGGGGAGGATTTTGCCCTCTGGTTCCTGCGAGAGAGCGACACCGGCTACTGCGTCCATTTTGCAACGGCGACGGTGCTGCTTCTGCGTGCGGCTGGAATTCCGGCCCGATATGTGACGGGGTACTATTTTACCACGCAGTCTGGCCAGTGGACCGATGTGTCGGAGGACGACGCGCACGCCTGGGTCGAGTATTATCTGGATGGCTACGGCTGGCAGGTGCTGGACACCACGCCCGCCGATCTTTCCTCGCAGACGCCGGAGACCCAGCCGGATACGGCGCTTGACACGCAGGAGCCTGAGCCTGCCGAGCAGACCCAGCCGGACGAGCCCTCCGCACCCATTGAGCCCGCGCAGATGGAGCCCGACACCTCCGAAACGACCGATCAGGCGGAGGCGTCCGGGAACGAGCCGCAAAACCCGGCAGGGAAGACGGCGCTCGGCGCTGTCTGGACGGTTCTCTTTGCGGCGCTGGCGCTTTGCATCTGGCAGGTCGTGCTGATGGGTCTTCGCCGCGCGGCGTTTCTAACGGGCACGAACAACAAACGGGCGGTCATGCTCTGGCGGCACATTGAATTCTTATGTAAACTTGGAAAAACCGAGCCGCCGGAGGATCTGCACGCCGTAGCGCTTAAGGCAAGGTTCAGCCAGCACAAGCTCTCCGGCGAGGAGCTCGGGCTTCTGCAAGCGTATTCCGAGGAAACGCTCGAGGCGCTTGTCACAAAGAGCAGCCCGCCCAGAAGGCTTTTCTATGCCGCCGTCCTCGCGCTCCATAAGCCGCTCAAACGATAAAAACCGGGCGGCAGTCCGACCGTTCAGACTGCCGCCCCAAGCTTGACAAGGCAGAAAAAGCATTGTACAATACGAAAGCAAATGCCCCAGTAGCTCAGGGGATAGAGCATTCGCCTCCTAAGCGGCAGATTGTTCGATTCCTTCGAGCAGTAAAAATTGCATAAATCTTAAAAATGTCTCAGTAGCTCAGCTGGATAGAGCACACGCCTCCTAAGCGTGGGGTCGGAGG
>CAKUJL010000222.1 GCA_934661715.1 uncultured Oscillospiraceae bacterium
GGCGCGACGCACTTTACCCACTGGTTCCAGCCCATGACCGGCTTCACCGCCGAAAAGCACGACAGCTTCATCTCCCCGGCCGGACACGGCAGGATCAACATGGAGTTCTCCGGAAAAGAGCTCGTGCGCGGCGAGCCGGACGCGTCCAGCTTCCCCTCGGGCGGCTTGAGAGCGACCTTCGAAGCACGCGGCTACACGGCCTGGGACCCCACGGCGTATGCATTCTTAAAAGACGGCACGCTCTACATTCCGACCGTTTTCTTCTCCTACTCCGGAGAAGCCCTCGACAAAAAGACGCCGCTTCTGCGCTCCATTGACGCCGTGAGCCGCGAGGCCGTGCGGATTTTGCGCCTGTTCGGCAACACGAAGGCAAAGAAGGTCGTGGCAAACGTCGGCCCCGAGCAGGAATATTTCCTCATTGACAAGGAGCTGTACTTAAAGCGCGAGGATCTTCGCATGTGCGGCCGGACGCTTTTTGGCGCGAAGCCGCCCAAGGGGCAGGAGCTGGACGATCACTACTACGGCTCCATTCGCCCGCGCGTGACGGCGTATATGCAGGATCTGGACGAAGAGCTCTGGAAGCTCGGCATCTACTCCAAGACGAAGCACAACGAGGTCGCGCCCAGCCAGCACGAAATGGCCCCTGTCTACTGTGACTGCAACACCGCGTGCGATCAGAACCAGCTGACGATGGACATCATGAAAAAGGTCGCCGACCGGCACGGCCTGGTGTGCTTGCTCCATGAAAAGCCCTTCGCGGGCGTCAATGGCTCGGGTAAGCACGACAACTGGTCTCTTGCCACCGACGAGGGCGAAAACCTCTTTGCCCCCGGCAAAACGCCGAGCCAGAACGCGCAGTTCCTGCTCTTCCTCACGGCCTTTATCGCGGGCGTGGACGAGTATCAGGAGCTTCTGCGCTCCACGGTCGCCTTCGCCGGAAACGATCACCGGCTTGGGGCCCAGGAAGCGCCTCCGGCTGTTATCTCCGTCTACCTCGGAGACGAGCTGTCCGACGTCATCGACTCCATCGTCGCCGAAACGGACTACACCGACCGCAAAAAGGGCGCTCTTCGCATCGGCGTCGACGTTTTGCCCACGATTCCGCAGGACACGACCGACCGCAACCGCACGTCGCCTCTGGCCTTCACGGGCAATAAATTTGAGTTCCGGATGCTCGGTTCGAGCCAGTCGATCTCGGGGCCCAACATCGTCCTCAACACGATCATGGCCGAAACGCTCAGCCGGTTCGCGGACGCGCTGGAAAGCTCCTCGGACTTTGAGGCAGATCTGCACGCGCTCATCCGCGACTCTCTTCGCAAGCACAAGCGCATTCTCTTCAACGGCAACGGCTATGAAGGCAGCTGGCTCGAAGAGGCCGAGCGCCGCGGGCTTGCAAACCTCCCGTCGACGGCGGACGCGCTTCCGGCCTTCATTCTGGAGAAGAATATTGACCTTCTCTCCCGTCACGGCGTGTTCAGCCGCAGCGAAATGATGGCCCGGCACGAAATTCACATGGAAAACTACGCGAAGGTCATCAAGATCGAGGCCTCCACGCTCATCGACATCGTCCAGCACACGCTCTTAAACGCCGCGACGGCCTACACAAGAGACCTGTGCACCGCGATCTTGCAGAAAAAGGCCGCCCTGCCGGGAGACACCTGCCGCGTTGAGTCCGCGCTGGCCGCGTCTGTCAGCCGTCTGGGCGAAGATTTGCTTGATCGCTGCGCCGCGCTCAAGACCACGCTCGACACGATGCCGAAAAACCTCGACGCCGAGGGCGAAATGCACTACTGCCACGACCATCTGGTCCCCGCGATGGCCAAGGTCCGCGAGACGATCGACCACATGGAAACCCTCGTCGCCAGCCCCTATTGGCCCGTTCCCACCTATTGTGACCTTTTGTTCTCCGTTTAACAAAAACCCCCGCTGACAAAAAACCGCTGACAAAACGTCAGCGGTTTTTTGAGGTAATAGGTAATAGTGAAGAGTGAATAGGTGCGGTGTCGGCGAAGCCGACGATTCAAATCGTGCCGCAAAGCGGCACACCACACTTCTTCACTCTTCACTCTTACTTTTTACTTTCGCGCAGCGAGGAAGCTCTCGATGGCTTCGATCTGCTTTGTTGTCTGCTCGACGGCTGGGCCGCCGAAGCTCTTTCTCTGCGAGACGCAGGTGTCCAGGCTGATGGCCTCGTAGACATCGCCCGCGAACAGGGGCGAGAGGTTTTTGAGCTCGGTGAGGGACAGGTCTTCGAGTGTGCAGCCTTTTTGCGTGCACAGGTACACGAGCTGGCCGGAGATTTTATACGCGTCGCGGAAGGGCATGCCCTTTTTGGTGAGGTAATCGGCGCAGTCGGTCGCGTTCAAAAAGCCTTTACTCGCCGCCTTGCGCATGTTCTCCGGCAGCACCGTCATCGTATCGACCATCGCCGTGAAAACGGGGATGCACTGCGAAAGCGTATCGAGCGCGTCGAAGACCGGCTCCTTGTCCTCCTGCATATCTTTGTTGTAAGCAAGCGGCAGGCTCTTCATGACCGTGAGAAGGCTCATAAGATCGCCGTAGACCCGTCCCGTCTTGCCGCGAACGAGCTCGGCTACATCCGGGTTTTTCTTCTGCGGCATGATGGAAGAGCCCGTTGCATACGCATCATCCAGCTCCACGAACTTGAATTCCCAGCTGCACCAGGCGATGATCTCTTCACTGAACCGGCTCAGGTGCATCATGAGAATCGACGCACAGGATAAAAATTCCAGCGCATAGTCCCGGTCGGAAACGCCGTCCAGCGAGTTCATCATCGGGTCTGTAAAGCCGAGCGCCGCCGCGGTTTCGAACCGGTCGATGGGATACGTCGTTCCGGCCAGAGCGCCGGAGCCCAGCGGGCATTTGTTCATGCGCGTCTGGCAGTCCTCTAATCGCGTCACGTCGCGCGTGAACATATTCGCGTAGGCAAGCAGGTGCTGGGCAAAAGTGATTGGCTGCGCCCTTTGCAGGTGCGTGTAGCCGGGCATGACGGTCTTCTGGTGCTCCTTTGCTTTCTTGCAAAGAACCGCTTCCAGCTTCAAAAGGTTTTCCACCACGCCGGAAATTTCCTCGCGGAGGTACAGCCGGAAGTCCAGCGCGACCTGATCGTTCCGGCTTCTGGCCGTGTGCAGGCGCTTTCCGGCGTCACCAAT
>CAKUJL010000223.1 GCA_934661715.1 uncultured Oscillospiraceae bacterium
GGCGCACACGGCGCGTCTGGAGGAGGTCCCGTCGTTTACCGACACGAAGGACCACGCGAACAGGCAGGCCATCGAGACTCTGGCAGCCTACGGCGTCATCAACGGCATGACCAAAACGACCTTCGCGCCGAACGACAGCCTCACGCGGGCGCAGTTTGCGAAGATCGTCGTCGGCTCTCTGGGTCTTGCGCCCGAGTATCGCGGCACCTTCAATGACGTCGCGGAATCCGCGTGGTACGCGCCCTATGTCGACACCGCCGCGGCCTATGGCATTGTCAACGGCGTGGGCGACGGCAAGTTCAACCCCGACGGCCGCATCACCGTGCAGGAAGCGGCTGCCATGACGGCCCGTGCGGCGGCGCTCTGCGGCATCGACACCGCGCTCCAGGACGCGGACGCGGCGCTTGCCTCCTATAAGGACGCATCCGGCGTTGCTTCCTGGGCAAAGGCGTCTGTCGCGTTCTGCGCAGCCTCCGGTCTCTGGGCCTCCGGCGAAACGGCCCTCACCCCCACGCGGCAGATCACGCGCGGCGAAATTTCGCAGATGCTCTGCGGACTGCTCCTGACCGCGAACCTGCTTCAGTAAGGCCCTCTCAGTCACCTGCGGTGACAGCTCTCCCAAAGGGAGAGCCAAGGGGCTGTGCCCCGCTATATATCACATTGGCATGAACCGCTTTATAAGCGCCGCATGGCATTTTTGTCGCGCGGCGCTTTTTTGACTTGGAAATTTTTTGACACGCTGTGACCTTTTTCCTTTTTCTCCGTTAAAAATCATAAATTCCGTCCATTTCCCGTTAAGATTCTGTGCATTTCATCATTTTTTGAGACTTCGACGCCGTTCGACAAACTTTTCGCTTCGCATCGTGTATGATGATGCCAGTCAATGAAACACAAGATCTTGTGTTTCCTGGCGAATCTACATAGAAAGGAAGTTATTATAATAGAAACACTTTCAAAGGAATACGTATTCCTTTTCAACACCATCGCCCGCACCCAGCAGGAATTGCAGCGCTTGCAGGAAACGCTCGTGCAGGCCCAGCGCACCGCCGAAGAGCTCTATCTCGAACGCGTCGAAGTCCCCGCGACCTGACGCAGCTTCGGTCGGCTGCGCCGGGTATCCCCCGGAAATTTCTCTCTGTGATAAAACCCCTCTTTCTTTTGGATCAGCTATTCATGTTTCTCCATATTTTTTCAAGCAATTAAAACGCAGGATTATTTCTCCGGAACGCCGCCGCACGAAAATTTTCGTGCGGCGGTATTTTTTGTGCACAGTTTCCACAGCTTTCTCCACATGTGGTGGCGTGGGGCTGGTGGCAGACACAATTTCTAGGGTGTATTCTTCCAACTCCCAATGTGACCGGCAGCGAGGAGTTTTTGCGCTGAGCAAGACATTTTTCCGCAGGAATACTGACGTATTTCAAGGAAAAATGGCGCGGCGCAGCGTGAAAAGACCCGCTGTCCGGGTGCGTTGGGAGTTGGAAGAATACACCCTAGGGATACCGCGCCGTTTCGCGTGCTTTCCCGGTTTGCCCGCCGTATAATGTGGCTAACAAGCAAAGAAGGAGGCCGTGTTATGCTTGCACAGAAAACTCGCTCCTGCGGCGTTTTGCAGCCCGGACGGGTGCTGTTTCTCCCGCTCGGCGTCATCCGGCCAAACCCCGACCAGCCGCGCCGGGTCTTTGACGCAGCGGGACTTCAGGAGCTGGCCGCGTCCATCCGGCAGTACGGCGTTTTGCAGCCGCTCACGGTGCGAAAGACGCAGGGGTATTTCACCCTCGTTGCCGGAGAGCGTCGGCTTCGCGCGGCGGGACTGGCGGGGCTTGCGGAGGTGCCGTGCCTTGTCGTCTCGGTGGACGAGCCTGACGCGGGGCTTCTGGCGCTGGTGGAAAATCTGCAAAGGCGGGACCTTGACTACATCGAGCAGGCCGAAGGACTCGCACGGCTCATGCGGCAGTACGGCCTTACACAGGAGCAGGCGGCAAAGCAGCTCGGAAAAAGCCAGTCTGCCGTCGCAAACAAGCTGCGGCTTCTGAAGCTGTCCCCCGAAATTCTGACGCTTCTTCGCACGAGCGGACTGTCCGAGCGGCACGCCAGAGCGCTTCTTCGTCTGCCGGACGAGCAGGCGCAGACGCGGGCGGTTCGTCTTTCGGTGGAAAACGGCTGGACCGTCGCGCGGCTCGAGCGCTATGTCGAAGAGGCGCTGCAAACCTGCCTTCCGCAGAAGAAGCTCGGCCGGTTCGTTCTTCGCGATATGCGCGTATTTTTCAATACCCTCAACCACCAGTTAGATCTCATCCGCGCCGCGGGCGTGGGCGCTGACGCAACACAGGAGGAAACCGCAGAAGACATCATTTTAACCATCCGAATTCCCAAATCCGCCTGCATCCGCTGACGGCAAATTAGGCGTTTTTCACAAAGACGCGGCATCCCGGTTTGGGGTGCCGCGTTGTGTTGTTTTTATTTTGCCCCCAAAAGCTGTTTGAAAAGGTTGTGTCTTGTTTATTTTCGCGTTTATCTTGAAAAATCCAACAAATTTTTTGATTCCACGTCGATTTTATCATTTCATTGTTGAAAAAACCGAACCTTGTGGTATAGTATAAATCTGTCTGAAACATCAAAAAGCAATATGCAATCGCTGTTTTGAGTGACAAAACAGCCACACAGGAAAGGGGTACAAAATGTCTCACAAATATGTTTATCTGTTCTCCGAAGGCAACGAGAACATGCGTGCGCTGCTCGGCGGCAAGGGCGCGAACCTCGCGGAAATGACCAACCTCGGTATGCCGGTCCCGCAGGGCTTCACCATCACCACCGAAGCCTGCACGCAGTACTACAAGGACGACCGCCAGATCAACAGCGAGATCGAAGCGGAGATCATGCAGTACGTGGAAAAGCTCGAAGAGATGACCGGCAAGAAGTTCGGCGATCTCTATAACCCGCTGCTGGTCTCTGTCCGGTCCGGCGCACGCGCTTCCATGCCCGGCATGATGGATACGATCCTGAACCTCGGCCTGAACGACGAGGTCGTCGTCGCCTTCGCCAAGAAAACCAACAATCCCCGCTTCGCTTACGACTCCTACCGCCGCTTCATCCAGATGTACTCCGACGTCGTCATGGAAGTCGGCAAGAAGTACTTCGAGCAGCTCATCGACGAGATGAA
>CAKUJL010000224.1 GCA_934661715.1 uncultured Oscillospiraceae bacterium
CCTCTCAAGGCTCCCCTTGCGGCAAGGGGAGCTGTCAGCGACAGCTGACTGAGGGGATTGAACTTTGGTCGCCGGACACATCTCCCTTGCCTCTCCCTTTGGGAGAGGTGGCTGAGCGCAGCGAAGACGGAGAGGGTACGTTCTTAAAAAAGTCCGCAAGCCCCTCTCAGTCACCTGCGGTGACAGCTCTCCCAAAGGGAGAGCCAAGTGGCTGTACGCAATGACAGCTTCCTTTTCCCAGGGGAAGGCTTGGGAAACGGTATAAAAAATGCCCGCCTTAGGCGGGCATTTTTCATTACTTTTTGTTTTTCTTTTCCTTACGCGCAGCGGCGGCTTCCGCACGTTTCTTGGCGGCTTCCTTCTCTGCGGTGTTGTTGGTGGAAACGGCAAACTTCGCAAACTCGACGCGGACGCGGTCGGCGCTGGTCTCGATGACGAGCGAATCGTCCTTGACTGCGACGACGTCGCCGATGATGCCGCCGATGGTCGTGATGTTGTCGCCGACCTTCAGCGCGTCACGCATGGCCTGCGCTTCCTTCTTGCGCTTGTTTTCCGGACGAATCATGAAGAAATAGAAAACAGCGATAAGGACGATCATCATGACGAGCATAGAGCCGCCGCCACCGGCCGCAGAAGCGTCTGCGGAAGTTAAAAACAGAACCATTACACTTTCCTCCGAATTAAAATCTTTGTTTATTATAACGAGAACTGCAAGCTTTTTCAAGACGCACGCAAAAAATAGTGTGCTGTTTACAAAATTTTTTCAGATCTTCTCGTCGAGCTTTCGCGAATACTCGGCGCGGAAGTCCGAAAAGCTTCCTTCGTCGAGCGCGTCTCTTATTTTTTCGGTGAGCTTGTTGTAAAAATACAGGTTGTGCATCACGCTCAGGCGCATGGCGAGCATTTCCTCGGCCTTAAAAAGATGCCGGATGTACGCGCGGGAATAGCGCTTGCAGACCGGGCAGTCGCACTGCGGGTCAATGGGCGCGTCGTCCGTCATGTATTTCGCGTTTTTCATATTGAGCGCACCCTGCCAGGTAAAGAGCTTGCCGTGCCGCGCATTTCTGGCGGGCATGACGCAGTCGAAAAAGTCGACGCCTCTGGCAACGCTCTCGATGATATTGGACGGCGTCCCCACGCCCATGAGATAGCGCGGTCTGTCTTTCGGCATGTACGGCTCGACGGCGTCGATGATATCGTACATGACCTCGGTCGGCTCACCTACAGCCAGACCGCCGATCGCGTAGCCGGGCAGATCCAGCTTCGCAATTTCCTGCATATGCCAGATACGAAGATCCTTGAACGTCGCGCCCTGATTGATGCCCCAGAGCTGCTGGCCGGGGTTCACCGCGCCGGGCTCTGCGTTGTATTTTGCAAGAGCTGCCTTGCACCGGGCAAGCCAGCGGGCCGTGCGCTCACACGAGGCCTTGGCATACGGATATGTCGCGGGGTTTTCCACGCACTCGTCGAAGGCCATCGCGATATCCGAGCCGAGATTCGACTGGATGCGCATACTCTCCTCCGGACCCATGAAAATCTTGTGTCCGTCAAGGTGCGAAGCAAACGTCACGCCTTCTTCCTTGATTTTCCGCAGCCCGGCCAGCGAAAAGACCTGAAAGCCGCCGGAATCCGTCAGGATCGGGCCGTTCCACGTCATGAATTTGTGCAGGCCGCCCATTTGCTTCACGACCTCGTCTCCCGGCCGCAGGTGCAGGTGGTACGTGTTGGAAAGCTCGACCTGCGTGCCGATGTGCTCCAGATCCTCCGCCGACAGTGCGCCCTTGATGGCCGCCTGCGTGCCGACGTTCATGAAAACCGGCGTCTGCACCGTGCCGTGCGGGCAGGTGAACTCGCCCCGCCGGGCCTTCCCTTCCGTTTTGATCAGTTTGAACATGAATTCTCCTTTGTCAGCAGAAAAGCGGCAAAAGCCTCCCTTTGCTCAGAATAAATCGCTGTGTGTTCCGGTGCGGGATAAAACAGGATCAATTCCTTTTCACGCACCTGATATACCAGCAGCCAATCCGGTGTGATATGGCACTCCCGGAAACCGCCATAGTCCCCGGTCAGCAGATGGTCCCGATATTTCTCATCCAGCGGTTCGCGGGCCGCCAGCTTGTTCACCACTGCTTCGAGCAGGCTGATCTGATAGCCGCGTTTTATCGCCAGCTTCAGATCCTTTCGAAACCGATTGGACGGGACGATCTCAAGCATCGTTCGCTACCTCTTGCAGAAGCGACGCAAACGAGGCATAGCTTTTATATGCCGACGGATTCTTGGCCATTTCCGCTGCTTCCTTCATCGCAGCAATGGTATCCGCATTGGGAACCTCGCGCGAAACCTCAAACGGAATGCAGTTTTCGCGGATGGACTGGCGCAGGAAGATATTGATCGCGGTGGACAGGTCGAGACCCAGATCCGCAAACAGCTCCTGCGCCTGCGCCTTCACGTCGGCGTCGATGGAAATACTCGTAGAAACCTTTGCCATGATATCATCTCCTTTGCCTCAGTATACGCACATTCTGTTTGGTTGTCAATATGTTATATGTATATTGTAGCAAAGCAGAAGGAGGCACAGCAATCGTTCCCGCCGCACCTCCGTCTTAAGGCAAGGTTTTTCAGGCAATGTCTTCCGCCACCGAATGTTCGTACAGATACTCTGGCGCAATATCAATATCACCGTCATTCCAGACGGTCACACCATAATCAATATAGACGCCCGCAAAGGTGTATTCATCTGCCAGCGGTACAAAACAGGCATCCTCCAGCAGCGGTTTGAAGTCAAATACCTTCGCTTCACCCGTAGAAAATCGGAGCCAGAGCTTATGACCGGGCAGCGGACGAACACCGCAGACCTTGATCATGGGCTTCTGCTCGCCTGCATACGCAATTCCGTCAGAGATATACATAAGCAAGTTCCTCCTTATTGCAGCGGTTCAATTTTGCCGAACGGAATGTTTCGCACCGCGTTGTTCCATGCGGCGTAAAGTTCATCCTCATGAATGGCCGCCCAAGCCTGCACCAGCTTCAGCTGTTTGACAGGAAGGCTGCCTGCGATCAATTCGCCGTCCACACCGACTGACGCCTCGAACTCGTTGTAATACACGTGAAAGTGCGGCTTGTGGTGCTTATCGGTGTCACTGTAGAT